>NZ_DALZEG010000008.1:0-122003 GCF_031979465.1 Moraxella sp. CTOTU46934 | reverse complement strand
TTTATCGCCCTAAGTGAAAATCCACACAAGTTGTTCTTGTGTTTGTTGTTATTTAGTTCACAACATCATCGGCTGATGTCGTTAAGAAGGTCGCTATTTTAACAGCTTATTTTGTGTTGTCAATAACTTTTTTCTTTAATTTTTTTATGACCGCTCAACTTATATCTATATTAATTTAAGTTGTTGTTTTTACTACAGTTTGTGGCTGTAGTCGCTGCCAGTGAGTGCGTATTATACGCTTTTCTTTTCCCCTGTCAATACCAATGGGGAAAGTTTTTTGATTTTTTTCAAATTAGTTTTTTATAGTTAAAGATAAGAATACTTACACTCATCAATATACTGGTCGCTAGGGTAATTAAGACAATTTTGGCTAGCTCTGGCGCTAGTGCGTTTGAGGGGATATTTTCATCACTATAATGGCGAACCATTTTAAGATGTTTGGCAATCGGAGAGACTAGAACAAGTAGGCTTAATAGATAAAAATTTTGTCGCAAAGTCGCAAAGGTAATGAGTAGAAAGTAAGCACCCAATAATATAAACCGATACAGGTGGCTCATGCTTTCTTTGCCTAAGGTGGTGGCAAGGGTATTTTTACCAGCGCCTGTATCTGTGTCAAAATCCCGCATATTGTTAATCATCAACACGCAAGTGCATAGCAGTCCGATCACCACCGCAGCAATAATATCCATCACGCGGATAAATTGTGTTTGTAGGTACACGCCCCCTAGTACATTAACTAAGCCGAAGAATAAAAATACTGCTATTTCGCCTTTCGCATTGTACCCATAGGGGTTTTTACCCATGGTATAGGTCACTGCGGCGATAATCGCGATGATGCCCAATGCTAAGAAGGTGAAAAAATCGGTCAGACTGTTAAAGCTCAGCCAAAGTAAGCCAATACCGCAGCCGAAAATAAACAGTGCCCAACTTATGATTAATTTCTTGAGGGTCTTGGGGTTGATTGTCCCTTGGGCAGTCTGTCTGTCGAGTCGATGGGCATCAGTACCCCGTATGCCATCGCCGTAGTCGTTGGCTAAATTGGATAAAATCTGTAAGCCTAAGGCAACCCAAAGGCTTAGCAAAAAGATTTGCCAATTTTTGCTGTTAAAGCTGCCAATACGGGAGTATGCCAACGCATTGGCTACTATGATGCCAGCCACCGCTAGTGGATAAGTGCGTGGGCGAGTCGCTTGCCAAAATGATTGTAAAAAATTGACCATCACTCACTCGAAACCTTGTATCACAAATACCAACATCTAAATTGATTTAGCCATTTAGATGCCCGTTTACCAATGATGCGGGGTTTATGTTGATTTTTTTAGACCTGCTTGTGCCAACAACGCACCTAAGCTACCGATTTTTTGCGGTTTGTCGGCTGCTTGGTTTTGCGGTTTAGCGGCTTTGTCACTACGTTGGGGTTTGCCCGAATGTTTGGCTGATTTGCTGCCGCGCTCGCTATGGTCTGCGTGTTTTTTCGCGGTACCAGCCACTGGTTGGTTGGTATTTTTTGCTTTATCAGCGGGGGCTTTTTCAGCAGGTTTGGCTGCCATTGGCGTATCTGACTTCATGCTAAAGCCCACGCGTTTGCGTTCGGCATCCACTGAAATCACGCGAACGGTGACGATATCACCTGGTTTGACATGATTTAACGGATCGGCGATAAACTCGTTACCCATCTCTGAGATATGTACCAAGCCATCTTGATGTACGCCAACATCAACAAAACAACCAAAACTTGTCACATTGGTGACCACGCCTTCAAGCGTCATGCCTTCGGTTAAATCGTTGAGGCTATTGACATCGTCACGGAACTGCGCTGTTTTAAAGCTCGGTCTTGGATCGTGGGCAGGTTTGGCTAATTCTTGTTTGATGGCAGCGGCTTTCAGCGTTGCTTGCTCGTCATCATTAACCTCATCGTTTGCGGCAGCGATAAGTGAAGCGGTCAGATTGTTAAGCGCTGACTCGTCACCTAGCACATCGTTGAGGTTGTTGTCGGTTGAGGCCAGCCATTGTTTGACCATCTCGTAGTTTTCTGGGTGTAACCCTGTCGCATCTAACGGCTCATCACCGCCACGAATGCGTAAAAAACCTGCCGCTTGTTCAAAAGTTTTGGCACCCAATCTTGGCACGTTTTTGAGCTGTTCACGATTGGCAAAGGCGCCATGTTCGTTGCGGTAGTTGACAATTTGCTGCGCTACATTGACATTGAGACCTGCGATATAAGATAAAATCGCAGGGCTTGCGGTGTTGACATCTACGCCTACTGCATTCACGCAGTCTTGCGTGACTTTGGTTAAACTATCAGCCAGCTGCGTTTGGTTGACGTCATGCTGATATTGACCCACGCCAATGGCTTTGGGATCGACTTTAACCAGCTCAGACAAGGGATCTTGCAAACGACGGGCAATCGATACTGCCCCACGAATGGATACATCAAGCTCTTGTAACTCTTGCGATGCCAGTTCGCTGGCTGAGTACACAGACGCACCAGACTCATTGACCACCACAGGCACGGCTTTGATATCCCCGTTTCCTTGAGCGCTGTGTTCTGCCAAAATTTCTTTGATTAAGGCATCTGTCTCACGGCTAGCCGTACCGTTACCAATGGCGATTAAATGCACATGGTGGTTTTTGAGTAAATCGGCAATGGTTTGTTTGGCTTCATCGACCTTATTGTCTGGGGCAAATGGATATACCGTTGCAATCGCAAAACTATCATCACTATTTTTGGCAACATGACCTAGACTATCAACCACGGCCATTTTGACCCCATGACGGATACCGGGATCGACGCCTAAAATCGTTTTTTGACCCGCTGGCGCTGCCATTAATAGATGCTGTAAATTGTTTGCAAACACGTCAATTGCTGCTGATTCAGCCGTTAAGCGTTTTTCTGTGAGCAAACGATGCTCAATATGCGGACGCCATTTATCCAACCACAGTTTTTTGCCTAGTGACAATAAAAACTGTTGACGGTCACTAGGCTCAGCAGCTGTTAAGTTAAATGCGTGATTAATTTGCTGGATAAATGGCGCATCATCGCCTTCAATGGCAATTGTCAGTACGTTGTCTTGGCGACCGCGTAGCATCGCTAGCAATCTATGATTGGGTAGACGTGCCAAGCTTTCAGCGTGGTCAAAATAGTCTTTGTATTTTTCGCCGACTTCCCGTTTTTCTTCGCCCACTAGACGGCTATGAATTTGGGCGATTTTACCAAAGCCGACGCGCAGTTTGTCGAGTAGATCAAGCTGCTGTGTCCACTCATCGATAATAATGGCGCCGATACCTGATAGCTGTTTTTCTTTATCTTCAAAAATTGACGCTTCGGCTTCGCCGTTGTCATCCTGTAAAGGCGCTGGCGCTTGGTAATCTGATAATGCTGAGGCTGGGCTTACCGACTCATTTAGAACCGCCAAGGCAATTGGCTCAAGTCCTGCTTCACGCGCTTGGGTTGCCAATGAGCGACGGCGCGGACGATACGGCAAATAAATGTCTTCTAATTCAAGTTTGGATGCCGCTTGATTGATGCGTTCACTTAATTCATCGGTCAACTTATTTTGTGAGATCAACAGCTCAATGATTTTTTGGCGGCGAATGGCCATATCTCGTTCATAGCTGAGCGATTTTTCCAGACTACGCAACTGTACGTCATCGAGCCCGCCGGTTTGGTCTTTACGATAGCGTGCAATAAACGGAATCGTCGCCCCATCATCATAGAGTTTGACAAATGCCATCATTTGGTTGAGTTTGATACCAAGATTGGCAGCTAATTTTTGATAAATGGCTTGCTGGACTTGCTCAGAGAGTACATCTACCGCTGGATTAGCCGCAATGGCAGTAACGTTTGTAGTCATATTTTTGCCTAACACTTATAAGGATGAACTCAAAACTTCAGAGTTCACGCATTATAACAAAACAATACAAAAAGATAATAGGTAAACGCTATTTTAACAAAAATCTTTAGTGATTTTTTACTTTGCTAACTATACCCCTGTTGTTAAACTAAAATTTTGCTAACGGATGACTATATAATAGATGACTACCCTATAAGCTAACGTCGCGTTTTTAGCAAAATCACTACAGCAATCGACACATTTCTTTGCTTTAATAACCGCATAACCAAGCAAATTTGACTGAATAATAAGATTGATAATGCTTGCAAGTTGTAACCAATCGTTTCAAAATACCCTTATCAGTCCTTAATAAAAATTTTTATACCCATATATTTTATAACATTGCTTGTCCTAACTATTAATTATTAAGGTTCAGTTCAACACATTAATGGAACATATTTAGCCTTTATAAAAAACAATTGGGTATTTATAAAAACTATGTAGCGAAAACAACATTCGAGTGAAAATAACGTTAGTGATAGGATTATGGGTGATAGGAATATCGACGATAAAAATGAGGAAAATAATCAATGAGTGACGACATCAACCCCACTGTAGAATCTACCCCCAATCAATCAGCCGCCGGCGATATGAATCAGCGCATTTTAGTGGTTGACGATGATGCACGCCTTCGTACCTTGTTGCAACGTTTCTTGGAAGACGATGGTTATATTGTACGTACGGCGCATGACGGCAACCAAATGGATAAATTGATGCAGCGCGAGTTATTTTCGCTGATTGTACTTGATTTGATGCTACCTAATGAAGACGGTATCAGTATTTGCCATCGCTTACGCGCAGAAAACTCTGATATTCCGATTATTATGTTGACCGCTAAAGGTTCCGATGCCGATCGTATCGCAGGACTTGAAGCAGGTGCGGATGATTATCTGCCAAAACCGTTTAACCCCAAAGAATTATTGGCACGTATTAAAGCCGTATTGCGCCGGCAAACGCGTGAATTACCAGGTGCACCCAGTCAGCAAATGGAAGTGGTCGAATTTGGCTCATGGACATTAGATTTATCAACACGCACCCTAAAACGTGATGGTAATATCGTGACCTTAACCACAGGTGAATTTAGTGTATTAAAGGCTTTGGTACAACATCCCCGTGAGCCATTAACCCGTGATAAATTGATGAATTTGGCACGCGGCCGTGAATGGGGCGCAATGGAGCGCTCAATTGATGTGCAAGTATCGCGTTTACGCCGCCTTATCGAAGATAATCCTTCGCAAGCGCGCTATATCCAAACCGTTTGGGGCGTAGGTTATGTGTTTGTACCCGATGGGGCAGAAAGCTAAACAAGCGCTATTTAACAGAGCGGATTAAAAAAGCCAAGTTAACAGAGTTAAAACTTTTATGATAAAACCGTTGATTGTAAATACAGCCTGTCACCTGGTGATGGGCTTTTTAGGTTCTGGAAAAACCAGTTTTATCAATGCCTGTATCGCGCATTTTCAACACCAAGAAAAGTGGGCGATTTTGGTCAATGAAGCAGGTCAAATCGGTATTGATGAAAAGCTATTGACGGGTAATGCTGACCATGATTTAGCGATTCGCCAAGTATCTGGTGGCTGTATCTGCTGTACGTCGCAACTGCCGCTACAGATTGCGCTCGCTCGCCTGACTTCTGAGTATAGACCTGACCGATTATGGATTGAGCCGACAGGGCTTGCACACCCGCGAGAGCTGATTGAACAGCTATCTGCTCCGCATTGGCAAACTGCGCTGTCGCTAAAATCTGCCATCAGTATCGTCAATGCGCGCCATTGGCAAGATAGCCGTTATCGTGACAATGAAGGCTACCAAGCGCATGTGCGGTTTTGTGATGTGGTGGTGATTAATCGTTTTCATGGGTTGGATGACACCCAAAAAACCCAGCTAACCGCATGGATAAAGGGCTTAAACCCTAAAGCAAAATTGATTTGGCAAGCAGAGCAAAGGCTGAGCGAAGACAATCTGCGGCAATTGCAACAAGCGCTCAATCAATCAAGCCAAGTGCTTGCCGAGCGCAGCCATTACCAACAAATTAGCTTAACAAGCTTTGCTCAGTCCCCCGCTCTATCCACCATCCAAGCCGACCCGACCCAATCACCAACAGCTGCCAATGATGACTTGCCATTTCGCTATCATGATGTGCAAAACGGCTATCAAATCATCGGCTGGCGGGTGTCAGCCGACTGGACAATTGATATGACTGTGCTGATGGAATGGTTGTTGGCACTGCCCAACTGGCAACGTATCAAATCGGTGGTTCATATCAAACATACGCATGATGAGCAATGGCAAACCATGAATTTTACCCCGGATTCGCTCGATTTGATGGCCTGTGAGCCACAAACCGATAACCGCATTGAAGTGATTTTTTTGGATAACACTATCGAATTAGATTTTGATAGGCTCGATACTGAGCTGATGATGATGTTTGGGCATATCGGTTAAGCTTACGGTTGATGGATAGCCCATTTTATTGTCTATTTTTTGATTTTGCGGCTGTTTTTTTCATTGATTATGTGGCGTTAACATCGGGCGTGATACGGATGATAGCGTCATTTTCAAGGTTTTTTTCTTGCATATCAAACCCTGTATGAGTGATGGTGAGCAAGCTACTCACGCGCGTCCCATAGCTACTTCCTAGCAACTTATCGAGGCGATTGGCAGGAATAAAGATGGAAGACAACACCAACTCTGTCTCCATACCTAAACCTGTATCAGGTAGCTGGGTGATAGGCGCTTGTTCACGGTCTTGCAATATCTCAAATGCCACGTTTTTCCAATTGGCTGTTTGCCAATTCTCATGCCCAGCAAGCAGCGGCAATAACTCTTGTCGTACTCGCCTGCGCAGTTTTTCCGTTTTAAACCATGCCTTATTTGGTTGACCATTGGATAACACGTATAAGCCTTTTGCCAATACCTCGATGCCATACCCTTTATTATTAAGTAGCACCGCTTGCTGCCGATCGCCGATGACTAGATTAAACCCATCGTAGCAGGGCAAATCAATTTGCCTTGCAAAAGCTAGCGGCGACCACTCACCACTTAAATAATCAAGGATTAACTGACCGCGGGACGTGGCAAAGACAGGCTTATCTTTGATAATCTCTCGGTAGTTTAAAATCACCCCCCAGCGCCCATGCACAGGATCGATACCCAACCAAGTGCCCCCTGCTTGCGCATCTTGCCCCGCGATGATTTTTTGTCCATTCGGCAATTGCCATTCATGCAGTGCGCGTGTAGGACGCTGCAAAAATTCATCCCGATTGGATAATAGCACCAAGGGCTTATCCTCAAACAGCTGCCAAGCCAACGCCACAATGCACATACTTTATTCCTTCTAACTGGTTACCATGCCATCGCCCATTGCACCCTGCATCAGCTCGATTACTCATTCCATAGGTTAGCAGCCAAAACTTTTTTAGCAATCACCAAATCGTCATATTGTTCATTTATGATAAAAAATCTAAAAAACTGCCGTTTTAAACGATTGTTGCCCTTGTGAATGAGCTTATGACGCCAATTAGCATTGTGATTATTACCCTAAACGAAGCCGAACGTATCGGTAATATTTTGCGTGACTTAGCCCAGCAAAGCTACCAAAATTTTGAAGTCATCGTGGTGGATTCCAACAGCGAAGATGACACCTGTCAAATTGCAGCAAGTTTTCGCCACCAGTTGCCCGCGATAAGCGTACATAAAATGCCAAAGCGTGGCGTCAGCTTGGGTCGTAATACAGGGGCAAGCCTAGCCAAAAATGAACGGATACTGTTTTTAGATGCCGATGTGCGGTTGGATGCAGACTTTTTGCAAAAAGCCAGTCAATTATTGGATAAAAAATCCTTGAAAGTAGCCGGCGTGTACATGAATGCTGACCACCTAAAACCTTGGTTTACAGTGGGTTATCTGCTGTTTAACATAGGTATTTTTGCTAGCCAATTTTTATCGCCAACGGCGGTGGGTGCGTGTATTTTTTCCAGTAAATCTGTGCATGAGCAATTGGGTGGTTTTGATGAATCTATCACCTTGTGTGAAGATTGTGACTATGTCAATCGCGCCAAAAAAATCACCCGCTATCAGATGCTACCGCTCACCTTTCGCTTTGACCCACGCCGCTTGCAGCAAGATGGCTATTTTAATACGGGCTGGAAATACCTGCATGCCAATTTATATCGTTTTTTTATTGGTGAAATCCGTGATAACAAAATCCGCTACCAGTTTGGGCATTACTATACCCAAAAAAAATAGCGTCGGTGTCAACGCTATTTTTTGCAAGGTTTTTAGGAGCTTGCCCTGTGCTTTATCGTCCTTTAAACTCAGCAGGACGCTTTTGCATAAAGGCGGTAATCCCTTCTTTAAAGTCTTCACTGGTCGCCATTTGCATTTGGTAAATTACCTCTTGGTCTAGCGCGATATCTAGTCCTGCAAATGCCACTTGATTAATCGATTGCTTCATTGCTGCCAGCGCTAAGGTTGGCAAGCTTGTGAGGCGATCAGTCAGTTTTTTCACTGCCGCATCAAGCGCATCTTGACTCACCAGCGCATTCACCAGTCCCAAATCTTCTGCCTTTTGCGCGGTGATTTGCTCACCCAACATCACAAGCTCAGTGGTTTTGGCGGCACCAATCAACTGCGATAACAGATAAATACCACCACCATCAGGCACTAGCCCGATATTGACAAAGGCTTGTAAAAATTTAGCATTGTCACTGGCGACGCGAAAATCACACGCTAACGCGATATTCATGCCAGCGCCTGCACACGCGCCATTGATACGTGCGATAATCGGCTTGCTGATTTTGCGGATACGGCGCGTAATGTCCGCAATCCCAATGGTCAGGCTGTGCGACATTTTCAGTAAATTTTCGCGGTTATCTGCGCCGGATAGCATCTCGCGAATATCACCACCGCTAGAAAATCCCTTGCCCGCGCCTGTGATGACAATCACTTTGGCGGCTGTGTCATATTGTGCGTAATCAAGGGCTTGATAAAGCTCGGATTTCATCACGCTATTGAGCGCATTGAGCGATGCTGGATCATTGAGGGTAATCGTCGCCACACTATCTGCAACATCATACGTGACTTTTTGAAAGGTGGGTTGTTGTGTTTGGGTTGCCGTCATGGGTCATCCTTTTACCAAAGAAATAAATACCAAAAAACTAAATATCAAAAAAAAGATACAATGAACCACTTCATCTTACCTAAATTATTTTTTTTTGGGAAATAAAACGCGACTTGTAAGGTCAACAATCCAAACCCAACCACAAAATTTTTATAATTTTCAAAATTTCTGTATTGACAGAAATATATAAAAAGCTCAAACTAATTAAAAATTGATTGATTTATATCCATTGACTTACACACAGGGCTAAAAAGTGCAACTCACTCACACCATGGAAAAATTTGTCTTACACTGGGGCGAAATGGGCAATAAATGGGGCGTAAACCGTACCGTTGCCCAGATTCATGCCTTGTTGTTTTTGGCAGGCAAGCCGATGAATGCCGAAGAAATCCAAGAGACCTTAGGCGTGGCGCGTTCAAATGTGAGCAATAGTATCAAGGAATTACAGAGTCTAAATCTGGTACAAATGGTACATACGCTCGGTGATAGACGCGATTATTTCACCACGGGCACGGATGTGTGGGAATTGGCTAAGGTGATTGTCGAAGAACGCTATCGCCGAGAGCTTGCGCCGACGGTTGGATTCTTGGCGGATTTAATCAATGAGCCAGAGTTTGCCACAGAAAGCGAAGACGTACAACAACGTATCAAAGACACCCACCAATTTGTCGATACGCTGACGAGTTGGGCGAACGAGATGCTAAAACTTTCGTCCACTACGCTCAATCGTATCCTAAAGCTTGGGGCGACGATTCAGAAGTTTTTGAAATGATGGATTGGGATAATGACTGCAACATATCCGACTGGCAAAGTTTTAACCTATTATGCTTTATAGCTGGCGGTTTAAGTAGTGTAATCGTTGGCAAATTGGTTTTACCAAAAAGCTAAAAATTTTACCCATAAATTTCAGTTTTGACAGAAAAAAGGAAAGAAATGATGAAAATACTTATTACAGGCGGTTCAGGATTTTTAGGCACAGCATTAACACAATCGTTAAAAACCCATGGCGTACAAGGTGATACTGCGTCAGTCACTTGGGTATCTCGTTCTGTAGAAAAAGAGAAAACCAGAAATATCGCAGACGACGTTATTAGCTATGATGATCTTGCCAGCACCGATCAGACGTATGATGTCATCATCAATCTGGCGGGTGCGGGTATTGCCGACAGCCGTTGGACGGATGCCCGTAAGCAAGAATTGTTTGATAGCCGACTAAAACCCACACAAGCGGTAATTGACTATATTGAGCGAATCGGCAACAAACCAAAACTATTGATTAGCGGCTCAGCCATCGGTTGGTATGGTATCCAAAAGGAAAACAACCCAACCGCGCTTGATGAAACCAGCCCCGTCACAAAAACCGACTTCGCTCACGAAATTTGTCAGGCATGGGAGCAGCTAGCTTTGACTGCCCAAGATGCTGTCACAGATGCCGTAACAGACGCTGTGCCAGTTGCAATTGTGCGCACAGGGGTGGTGATTGCGCCCGAGGGGGGTATGGTTGGGCGACTGATTACCCCATTTAAAATGGGCACAGGTGGTAAGCTTGGCAATGGTCAGCAAATCATGAGCTGGATTAGCCGTAGTGATTGGGTGCGTGCGGTAATTTTTATCATTGAACAAAACCTGACTCACACCCTGCCCACTCAGCAAATTTATAATTTGACCCATCCAACGCCTATTAGCAATGCTGCATTTACCGATGCGATGGGCACTTGGTTGCACCGCCCTACTGTGATGACCCTGCCCGCCTTTGTGGTCAAGACCATGTTTGGTGAAATGTCGACGTTACTGTTGGATGGGCAGCGCGTTGTGCCCACAGCGTTAATGGATCAAGGTTTTGAATTCAACGACTTGACCGTATTAGATGCCCTAAAAAGCTAATCTTCGGAGACTGTTAATATGATTACCATGTACTATGATGATACCTGCCCTGTCTGCCGTACCGAAGCCTTGCATATGGTAGAAAAAAAACCTGACGCCATTTGCATCGTTCCGATTGATGACGCACGGGATGAACTTGCCAAATTTGGTATTAGCGAAGATGAGGCGATGACTTATCTGTGTGTGCAAGATAAACAGGGGAACATGCAAAAAGGCATGGATGCTGTAAGACTGCTATACAAAACCGCACAACTGCCATTTGCAACCGTTTTTGAATGGCCTGTAGTGAAACAAGCCAGTGATATGATTTACCCTATTTTTGCGCGACATCGCAACCGTGTACCCAACTGGATGACCCAACTTGCCTATGGTAAAGTCGCAGAAGACTGCAAAGACGGTATGTGTAAAACTCGAAACAAATAAATGCCGTTTGGTTTCAATAGTGGTATGTACGCTCAATGATTCATCTATCCTTTATGATTTATCCATCATGGATAGCTTGATAATTTTTAGTGGCCATTGGGCGTTACAGTCCTGATTAGGTGCAATCATGATTAGGTACAATGATTATTAGTCACGATTATGAGTATCAAGTTATGTCTAATAATAATTTTGGGCGCTTTGTTTGATAGGGTCTTCACTAATTTTCAACTAACATTCTACAATTTTTTTACAGTTTGAGAAAAAATAGCTAGATTTTTTAACAATTTTCATTTAATAATAGCAACTAATCAGGAAGATGAGATTGTTTGTATCATTTAAGACAATCTATCACGTTTAGCATAGCGGACTTGCTTCATCAGATTTTTGTCTATTGTTATTGTCACCCAATCGCTATCTTCCTTGTCGGTTTTGACACTGATTGTTGAATCAATCATCAATGAGTTGTCTTTTTCATTCATTTACAAGGAGCGTTACCATGGATGAGGCACAAATTCAGCGCGTCATGAGTCATCCTGAATTCCAAAGCATGGCAAAGAGAAAAACTAGCCTAGGTCTTATTTTTACCATTATCACGCTAGTTTTTTGGTTCGGTTATCTGCTAATCGTGGGATTTAACCCAAGCATGTTTGCAAAACCAGTTTTCGCAGGTTCGATGACGCCTGTAGGTTTTTATATTGTCGTAGCTTTCATCATTTTTGTGCCACTCATCACTTGGATATATGTCAAAAAAGCAAACGGTGAATTTGATACGATGACTCGTAAAGTCATCGATGATATCAACAGTGGTAAAGTTTAACTACACAGGGATTGTGTTGGGTTTTCAATTTTAAAATTGTGCTTTTTATAACAATTTTGACATCATTTTTGACACCATGGAGGGTGGCATGTTACAACAACAATATAATGGCGTGGCTGTTAAAGGCCTTAGCAAGCGTATCGGCAAGGTTTCAACTGCCGTAAGCTTGACGCTAGTGGGTCTGATTGCACAGATGCCAGCATGGGCAGCGGGCGCCCTAGAAGGCGAAGTACAAAAACAACCGTTGAATATCTCAGCCATTATCATGTTCTTGATTTTCGTTTTTGCAACACTCGGTATTACTTACTGGGCGTCAAAACAAAACAAAACAAAACCGCTAGCGACTTTTATACCGCGGGCGGCGGTATCTCAGGTACCAAAAACGGGATAGCCATTGCCGGGGACTATATGTCAGCGGTAACCTTTTTGGGGTTATCGAGTATGGTTTTTACCGTCGGTTATGATGGCATGATTTATACGCTAGCCTTCTTGATTGGTTGGCCGATTATTTTATTCTTAATCGCTGAGCGGCTACGTAACTTGGGTAAATTTACCTTCGCAGATGTGGCATCTTATCGTTTTTCCCAAACCCCAGTACGTATTTTTGCTGCATCTGGTACCTTGGTCGTCGTTGCACTATATTTGGTTGCGCAGATGGTGGGCGCGGGTAAACTAATTGAGTTATTATTTGGTTTGGACTATATCTATGCTGTACTAGTCGTGGGTATTTTGATGATGATTTACGTACTATTTGGCGGTATGCTAGCCACCACTTGGGTACAGATCATCAAAGCTATTTTGCTGATGTCGGGTGCGACTTTCATGGCATTTATGGTCATGAATCATGTAGGCTTTAGCTTTGACAATTTATTTAAGTCAGCCGTCGCTGCCCATAGCAAACACGAATCAATTTTGTCGCCTGGTAAGTTGGTTAATAACCCCATTGAATCTATCTCATTAGGTTTGGGTCTATTGTTTGGTACAGCAGGTTTACCACACGTATTGATGCGTTTCTTTACGGTGCCAGATGCCAAAGCTGCGCGTAAATCAGTGTTGGTAGCTGCAAGCTGTATTTCATACGTATTCTTCTTAATTGTTCTTATTGGCTTGGGTGCCATCGTTATCCTAGCTGAACATCCAGATTATTTCACGACAGTGGTTAAAGATGGCGTAAGCTCACAAGCACTTATCGGTGGTGCCAACATGGCAGCGATTCACTTGTCGCATGCCGTGGGTGGTAACTTATTCTTAGGCTTTATCTCGGCGGTAGCTTTTGCGACTATCCTAGCGGTGGTGGCAGGTTTAACGTTATCAGGCGCCTCAGCGGTTAGCCATGACTTGTATGCTAGTGTTATCAGAAAAGGTCAAGCGAGACCTGAAGAAGAGATGCGTGCATCAAAAATTACCGTGGTTGCGTTAAGTTTATTGTCAATCGTGACCGGTATTATCTTTGAAAACCAAAACCTTGCGTTCATTGCAAGTTTGGTATTTGCGGTCGCGGCATCCGCCAACTTCCCGATTCTTTTCTTAGCGATGTTCTGGCGTGGTCTAACCACTCGTGGTGCGGTAATCGGTGGGTTTGCAGGCTTAGCAGTCGCAGTGTTACTGATTATCTTAGGACCTGCGGTTTGGGTAGATATCATGAAACACGAATCACCGGCTTTCCCATACAAAAACGTGGCGTTATTTAGTATGCCTGTGACCTTCATTCTAGCGTGGATTGCATCTATCACTGACAACTCACCACGCGCTCAGCTAGATAGAAAAGGCTTTGATGCACAGTATGTACGTTCATTAACCGGTATCGGTGCGTCAGGTGCATCTGACCACTAATCCAATGTTCAATAACAAATACCGCTTACCATAAGCGGTATTTTTTTATATGGGATTTTTTATAAAAGCTACTAATTTTATCCTTGATGAATCTCAACAAGGTTTTGGGTTGCCGCGGCATCCGCTTGTTTGACAAACAATTTTGATTTTGAGCTATAAGGCACTAGCCCTGAGGGTACTACGCCTTTAGCAGATTCGTAATTATGAATGGAGTCATCGAAGAAAATATGTGGGGCAAAGGTTTGCAGTACATGGCGTTTATCTAAGCCACCTAAAAAAAACGCCAAATCCACATTGACGCCCCAATCACGCAATGTCTTAATCGCGCGCAAATCAGCAGGCGCATTGCGCGCGGTCACCAGTGCAATTTGAATCGGTGGATGCTTGATTTTAGCAGGCAGGCGTTTTTGTAGTTTAGAGAGTTTAATTAAAAAATCCGCATACGGGCCTTTATTCATCGGCACATCACTCATTTTGGCTTCATAATCATGAAACGCTTTGAGTCCTTGCTGGCGCGACAATAGTTCCCCTGCTTCATCAAATAACACAGCATCGCCATCAAATGCAATGCGTAGCTGATTGGTGTCTAGCTCTTTCATATCAATGGGCGGCGCATCCAAAATCGCGCAGGCACACACGCCTGCATCGGTGACTTGCTGGGCATCTTCATGATTGGTGGTCAAAAACAAATCCACCTTAAAATCTGCCACATAATCTGCCACCCCTTCGCCTGAGGTAAATGCCGAGCGACTAATCGGTAGTCCATGACTACGCAGCGCATTTAATACTTGAATACCGGTATCTGGGCTGTTTTTTGACATAATCACCACTTCAACCATGGGCGCAGCGATGCCCTCGCCCTTGTCATCGGCTACACAATGGTGATTGAGATTGAGTAAGGCTTTGATAAGCGGATAACCCGTCCCAGTTTGCAAGGGATCATTTTCACGTTCAATCATATAGCTGCGAAATTTATCAATCGCCGTTTCTGGATCTTCGGTTAACGCTTGTTGAAAAAACCGCTCAGACTCCGATAGGTCAAACAATGCCGTGGCAGAGACCGCCACAATTAATGTATTGGAAAAATCAACTGACATAAAAATGCCCTTAATCAATCGTGTTGTTATGAAGCATAGCACTCACTATGCTGTAGTTATATAAGTTTTGCCACGGGTAATCTAGATTATTCCTGTAACTTGTTGGTGTAAAGATACACAGTCAAATTGTAGATACCAAGCATTGGCTGTCGTCTATTGCAGTGTTTTTTACGCGGCTATCATGAGCTGCCTCAGTTTCAACCATAACTGCAAGCAATTCAATCAGCAAGTTGGTTTCATCACCGCAATTTGCTATAATATCTTGTTTACGCTTTTTGCAAAGCGACGAATTCATGGGATTGTAATGCCTATCTAGACACGGTAAGTTTGGAAGGGCAGAGTTTTTCCCTTTTTTTATTCCCATCTCTCACGGTTACATGACCGATAGTAACGGTCATCACTGCCAAAGGACAACAGGAGCAATTATGGTAGCCATTACCTTACCAAACGGCGATATTAAACAATTTGATGGACAAACGTCAGTCATGGAAGTGGCGCAAAGCATCGGCGCAGGGCTTGCCAAAGCCACCGTTGCAGGACGTGTCAACGGTAAATTAGTTGATGCGTGTGACCCGATTACTGAAGACGCCAGCGTTCAAATCATCACGCCAAAAGACGAGGAAGGTGTGGAAATCATTCGCCACTCGACCGCTCACTTACTGGGTCATGCTGTCAAACAGCTGTATCCTGAGGTGAAGATGGTTATCGGTCCTGTGATTGAAGAGGGTTTTTATTACGATATCTACAGCGAGCGCCCGTTTACGCCAGAAGACATGGAAAAAATCGAAGCGCGCATGACGCAATTGATTAACCAAGATTACGATGTCATCAAAAAAATGACACCGCGTGACGAGGTTATCAAAGTATTCCAAGACCGTGGCGAGACTTATAAATTACGTCTTATCGAAGATATGCCGAATGAAACTCAAATGGGTTTATACTATCACCAAGAATACGTCGATATGTGCCGTGGACCACACGTGCCCAACACCCGTTTCCTAAAAGCCTTTAAACTCACCAAAATGAGTGGTGCCTACTGGCGCGGTGATGCCAAAAACGAGCAACTTCAACGTATCTACGGTACCGCTTGGGCAGATAAAAAAGACCTAAAAGCTTATATTCAGCGTATCGAAGAAGCGGAAAAACGCGACCATCGTAAAATAGGTAAGGCGCTTGATTTATTTCACATGCAAGAAGAAGCGCCTGGCATGGTGTTTTGGCATCCCAATGGCTGGACGATGTGGCAAGTGCTTGAGCAGTATATGCGCAAAGTACAAAAAGATAACGGCTATCTTGAAATCAAAACCCCGCAAATCGTCGATAGAAGCCTATGGGAAAAATCAGGTCACTGGGAAAATTATGGCGACATGATGTTCACCACCCATAGTGAAAAACGTGACTATGCGATTAAGCCGATGAACTGCCCGTGTCACGTGCAAGTGTTCAATCAAGGGTTAAAATCTTACCGTGACTTGCCATTGCGTCTTGCTGAGTTTGGCTCATGCCACCGTAATGAGCCGTCAGGTTCGCTCCATGGCATCATGCGGGTGCGTGGCTTTACCCAAGATGACGCCCATATTTTTTGTAGTAATGAGCAAATCAAACAAGAAGCCCAAGACTTTATCAAGCTTACCCTTGATGTGTATAAAGACTTTGGTTTTGATGACGTGCAAATGAAACTCTCGACTCGCCCAGAAAAACGGGTCGGTGCTGACGAACTGTGGGACTTGGCAGAAAAAGACTTAGCGGACGCATTGGATAATGCAGGGCTTGACTGGCAGTATCTGCCAGGTGAAGGCGCATTTTATGGACCTAAAATCGAGTTTAGCCTTAAAGACTGTCTTGGCCGCGTATGGCAATGCGGTACACTGCAGCTTGACTTTAACCTGCCAGAGCGACTAGGTGCGGAGTTTGTCAATGAGCAAGGCGAACGTGAGCGCCCTGTAATGCTACACCGTGCGATTTTGGGGTCATTTGAACGCTTTATCGGTATGCTCATTGAGCATTACGCGGGCTGGATGCCAGTCTGGCTTGCACCGCAGCAAGTTGTGGTGATGAATATTACCGACAACCAAGCGCTAGCCTGTCAAAAGGTCGCCGAACAATTGAATCAAGCCGGACTTCGTGTGATCACCGATTTGCGTAATGAGAAAATTGGCTTTAAAATTAGAGAACGCACCCTTGAACGTATTCCTTATATGATTGTCATGGGTGATAAAGAAGTAGAAAGCAACCAAGTTAACGTCCGTACTCGCGAAGGTGACAACCTTGGCGTGATGAGTATCGATGCCTTTATCGACTTGGTTAATCAAGCGACCGCCCAAAAAGGGCGTGTCAAATCAAAAACAGCGTAGGAGTAAGTATTATTAAGAGTTCAAACCGATTAGACATCAACGAGGAAATTCGTGCCAAAGAGGTACGCTTAGTCAAAGAAGACGGCGAACAAGTTGGTGTTGTGGATATAAAAACGGCTTTGCAGGCCGCCCGTGATGCTGAGTTGGATTTGGTCGAGATAGTACCAGACGCTCAGCCTCCTGTTGCCAAAGTGATGGACTACAGAAAATATCTGTACGACCAAAAACAAAAAGCCAAAGAAGCCAAAAAGAACCAAAAACAAACGCAGCTTAAAGAAATCAAATTGCGTCCTGGTACGGAAGAAGCCGACTATCAAGTCAAACTTCGTAAAATCCGTGAGTTTTTGGAAGACCAAGACAAAGTCAAAGTCACCATTCGCTTCCGTGGTCGTGAGATGGCTCACCAACAAATTGGCTTGCAGCAGCTTGAAAAAGTCATTGCCGATACAACCGATATTGCCAATGTTGAACAACAACCAAAAGTTGAAGGTCGTCAAATGGGTATGCTACTTGGACCTACCAAGAAAAAATAATCAGCAAACCCTAATCTATAAAAAAAACCACATCAACCTATGTGGTTTTTTTATTGGCGTAATGACGCATTGATAAAATTTTAAGCTTTTAAATCATTGTATTCGGGGTGCTTTTGCAGATAGCTTGCCACGTAAGAGCAGGCTGGGACTACTTTTTTACCTTGTTCACGCGCATAGTCTAACGCATGCTTGGTCAACGCCCCTGCAATGCCGCGCCCGCCAATCGCGTCTGGCACAATGGTATGGTCATATACGATGACATCACCATTATCCACATAGCTGATATAGGCAGTGGTGCCGTCAACGGTGGTTTCAAAGCGTTGTGATTGTTCGTTATGGTGAATCGATAATTGTAAATCCGACATGGTTGTCTCCTTGTATATTCTTTTATTTACTATGCTATCTGTGACTTGGTTATTTGTCGCTTGGTTATCTGCCGTTTGATAGTAGCACAACCACTGTCAATGACTTGTAAAAGTTCTTGCCTATTCGGTATGGGCTTTGCAAATGATTTTTCGCTAGGCTTTTGCCTTGCCCCACCCTGTTAACAATGCGATAATAAGCGGTTAAATCTTACCATTTTCAAATTTTTTGGCGTGGATGATACGCCTTATATTCACTTGCTATTAGCTAACTTAAACAGGAAAAACATGGCTCAATATATTTATACCATGAACAAGGTATCAAAAATTGTTCCACCCAAACGGGAAATCCTAAAAGACATCAGCCTGTCTTTTTTCCCCGGTGCAAAAATCGGTGTGCTGGGTCTCAACGGCGCCGGTAAATCAACCTTGCTTAAAATCATGGCAGGCGTGGACACCGAGTATAACGGTGAAGCGCGTGCGCAAGCGGGTATCAAGATTGGCTACCTTGCCCAAGAACCGCAGTTAGACCCTGCCAAAGATGTGCGTGGCAACGTGGAAGACGGTGTGCGTGAAGCCCTAGACGCATTGGCGCGCCTTGATGAAATTTACGGTGAATATGCGCTACCCGATGCCGACTTTGACAAACTTGCCGCCGAACAAGGCAAAATGGAAGACATCATCCAAGCATGGGATGCTCATAACCTCAACAACCAGTTAGAAAAAGCCGCCGATGCGCTGCGCCTACCCGCGTGGGATGCTGACGTGAGCAAATTATCGGGTGGTGAAAAACGCCGTGTCGCCTTATGCCGTCTATTACTATCAAAGCCTGATATGCTGCTCCTTGACGAACCTACCAACCACTTGGACGCTGAATCAGTCGCTTGGCTTGAGCATTTCTTAAAAGACTATAGCGGCACTATTGTAGCGATTACCCATGACCGCTATTTCCTTGATAATGTGGCAGAGTGGATTTTGGAGCTTGACCGTGGCTATGGCTACCCTTACCAAGGTAACTACACTGAGTGGCTTGAGCAAAAAAATAAACGCCTAGAACAAGAGCAAAAACAAGAAGAAGCCTTTGCCAAAGCGCTCAAACAAGAGCTTGAATGGGTGCGTAAAAACCAAAAAGGTCAGCAAGCCAAGTCCAAATCTCGCTTGCAACGTTTTGAGGAATTAAACTCCAAAGAATTCCAACAGCGTAACGAAACCGCCGAAATCTACATTCCACCAGGACCACGCCTTGGCAACAAAGTGATTGAAGTCAACAATATCTCAAAATCATTTGGTGACCGTTTGCTATACGAAAACCTATCCTTCACTGTGCCACCGATGGCAATTGTGGGGATTATCGGACCCAATGGTGCAGGTAAAACTACCCTATTTAACATGATTACAGGCAAAGACAAGCCAGACACGGGCACAGTTGAAGTCGGTGAATCAGTGAAAGTGGCGTATGTGGGACAGGTACGCGATGAGCTTGACGACAAAAAAACCGTGTGGGAAGAAGTCTCCGACGGTCTTGATATGATTACCGTGGGCGAATACACCACACCTAGCCGTGCCTATATCGGACGCTTTAACTTTAAAGGTCAAGACCAACAAAAACTGGTCGGTAGCCTGTCGGGTGGTGAGCGTAACCGTCTGCAACTTGCCAAAACCTTAAAACAAGGGGCAAACGTGCTGCTACTCGATGAGCCATCAAACGACCTTGATGTTGAGACATTGCGCGCGCTTGAAGATGCGGTGGAAGTGTTCCCTGGTACGGTGATGGTGGTGTCGCATGACCGCTGGTTCTTAGACCGTATTGCCACGCATATTTTGGCGTTTGAGGATGAAGGTCCGATTTGGTTTGATGGTAACTACTCGGAGTTTGAGGCATACCGCAAAAAACAGTTGGGCGCAGATGCCGAGCCAAAACGCATGAAATATAAAAAAATTGCGAAATAGTTAGCGATTTCTGCCTAATAATTTATGCTATATTAACCCTACTCAAGCGATTTGAGTGGGGTTTTTTAACGCTTATCAATATTGGAAAACATGATGAAAATCAAACAATTACAGTTACGAAATTATGGCAGATTTGAGGATTTGACGATTAATTTTGCTCCAACGGATGAACGAGCAAGTAATGTCACGGTGATTGTGGGAAATAATGGAGCGGGTAAATCGCAAATTTTGCAAGCGTTAGCTGTTTCTTTAAGCCGATTTATAGTGGCGTTGGGAAAAAATTTAGTTAAAAACAATGGTCTTGAAATTGATAGGAAATCAATTTTAAATGGTAAAAATGACAGCGAAATTGCTCTGAAAGTTGGTAATTACGCTATTGAAACTTCATGGAAGGTCTATACTGATAAAGATAATAGTATAGGAGCATTTTCATATGACAGGTCATTTTTTGATACTTTTATAGAAAATTATAAAAATAAATCAAATATATCGTTACCATTAATTGTATTTTATCCTGTTGAACGGGCAATTTTAGGTAACAATGAAGCTTTAGTTTTAGAAGTAGATAATAACCCTTTAAGTGGTTATCATAATGCTTTAGAAGGTATAAGTATTCAATTTTCAAATTTCCTACAATGGTTTAGACAACAAGAAGATATTGAAAATGAGATGTTAAGACTTACCGCTAATAATATTGATAAGCAATTATATAAACACTACGAAGCAACTCAAGAGATTGATAAAATTTTTAAAGAGTATGATAACTTAATGTTAAATCTTGGAGAAAATACAGAAAATATAACCGAAATTCAAACTAGATTAGAGAACCTAAAAAAGCAACGTGAGAAATATGAAGTCATTATAAAAGATTCTGAAAAAATTAAAAATATGTCAGAATATGGACAATTACATTTATTAAGCCTTTTATCTACTAAGAAAGCTATTGAATATTTTACTGATTTTAAAAATATTCATATTGAACGTCAAGGCACGCCCACCATGATAGTTGAGAAAGATGGTGAAGAACTAGACGTCAATCAACTTTCCCAAGGTGAAAAATCATTGCTTGCATTAGTTGGCGACATCGCTAGACGTTTAGCGATTCTTAACCCAAGCCTTGACGACCCACTCCAAGGCGAAGGCGTTGTCATGATTGACGAAGTTGATTTGCACCTGCACCCAAAATGGCAACACGACCTTATCGACAAACTTGTTCGCACCTTTCCCAAAGTCCAATTTATTCTAACCACACACTCACCGCATATCGTCAGTGACCGCCAAGATATTTTGGTTTACTCACTTGATAATGGACAACTGCAAACCATTGGCAATGTCTATGGGGAAGATGCCAATACCGTTTTAAACGATGTCTTTCACGTTCCCTATCGCACGCCAGAAATTGATAAAGCTTTTAATGGTATTCGCCGAGCGATTAGCCATAAAGAACTGGAAAGTGCGGAAAGCCAAATCAATAACATAGCGAAAAAGGTATCATCCAGTAATACCGAATTGCTAAAAGTGAGATTGATGCTTGCCCAAGCAAAACTTGCTCAAAATAAAGTGAGTTAAGCAATGCAATTCATTAGTAAAAAACTTTCTATGCCTGTTCAAGTTGAAGATTGGGTCAAAAATGAAAAACCTAACGGTTGGACTTTAGGGAAAGATTATAAAGATGGCTATGAAATACTACGGGAACAATTAAGACCTGAGCAGAAGAATTTATGTTGTTATTGTTGTCAAGCATTGGAAACTCAAGTAACTATTGAGCATGTAAAAAGTAGGAATTTATATCCCGCACTCACTTACGACTATAATAATCTGCTACTTTCTTGTAAAACACCCAAGCAATGCGACAATGCAAAAGGAAATCAAGAATTAGATTTAAACCCCTTGATGATTGAATGTGATATTGAAATTAAAATTAATCTTGCAGGCGAGCTTGAAAGTAAATCTACTAGAGCCGAACAGGCAATTACTATTCTTAATTTAAACAATCCAACGCTATGCAATAAACGCAAAGCTAAAATTGATATGATAAGCTTTACTTTTGACCCAAGCTCAGCGGATATTCCAATTAAAATTATGGACAGGGAAAACCTAGACACGATTTTACAAGCTTTTAGTGATACCGTAGAATATCAAGAATTCCAATATATTCTTAGAAAGTTAGCATAATAAATATTGAAAACCAGCTTAATTAGCTGGTTTCTCTATTTCAAAAAATTTAAGCATTTTCAATTAAAACAATACCCGCACACGAATGGTTTCTGGGATATTTTTGAGTGCTTCAACCGCTTGCGCAGAATCGCCGCTACCCACATCCATCACCAAATAGCCCACATCTTCTTCAGTCATCAGACTTTGGGCAAAGATATTGATATTGGCATCGGCAAAGGATTTGTTAATCTGTGACAACACGCCAGGCACGTTTTGGTGAATATGTAGCAGACGATGCGTGCCTTCTTTTTGCGGCATACTAACATTTGGGAAATTCACTGAGGTTGCGGTATCACCCATATCAGAATAACGCACAAATTTTTCTGCCACTTCAAGACCGATATTGGCTTGGGCTTCTTGGGTTGAGCCACCGATATGCGGTGTCAAAATCACATTGTCAAACGCGCGCAGTGGTGATTCAAATTCTTCATCCGCTGATTTTGGCTCTTTGGGGAACACGTCAATCGCCGCGCCCAAGATATGACCGCTTTGCAGGGCTGCTGCTAGCGCATCAATATCCACACATTTACCACGCGCCGCATTAATAAGATGTGCGCCTGGCTTCATGGCCGCCAATTCTGTAGCGGTAATCATATTACGCGTACTTGGCAAATCTGGTACATGCAAGGTGACCACATCGGCTTTACCAAGCAGTTCTTCTAGGCTTCCCACTTGGGTGGCGTTGCCCAGTGGCAATTTGGTGACCACATCATGATAGATGACTTTCATCCCAAGGCTTTCAGCGAGTACTGATAACTGAGTACCAATAGAGCCATAACCCACGATACCCAAAGTTTTGCCCCGCACTTCATAGCTATCTTTGGCAGATTTATTCCAGCCGCCACGATGTACCACCGCATTTTTTTCAGGGATACCGCGCATCAGCATGATGATTTCGGCAAGGACAAGCTCCGCGACAGAGCGGGTGTTAGAATAAGGGGCGTTAAAGACAGGGATACCCAGCTCACGGGCAGCTTCCAAGTCCACTTGGTTGGTGCCAATACAAAAACAGCCAATGGCGATGAGCTTTTCGGCTTTTTCTAAAATATCGCGGGTCAAATGGGTGCGAGAACGAATGCCGATAAAATGGGCGTCTTTGATTTTCTCGATAAGCTCTTCGGGGTCTAAGGCGGTTTTGATGTTCTCAACATTGTGATAGCCCGCCTCTGACAGCACTTTAAAGGCATTATCATGCAAGCCTTCAAGCATCAAAAAGCGGATTTTGTCTTTCTCAAGTGATAGATTTTGTGCCATAACAACCCCTAGTCAGTATTTTTAGTCAATTATCCTATCACACTTGCTGGGTTTTTTGTGGCGAAATTCCGGCAAAATGGCATGATTTTTTTGTCTTATGGGTAAAAAATTCTTCATCAATCGCCAGCGTTTTTGTCAAAATTTATGCCGTTAGTTATGCTATGATAGAGCCTCAAAAACCTTTTCAATCTGTATAAAAAAATGGGTAAAAGCCACGCCATGACTGCTAATCAGACCGCCATCAATACGCTCATTGAACAACTACGCCAGCAAGGATTTGACGAACACCAAATCAAAACCGATGCGGACAGTTTGGGCTTTTGGGGCAAAGATTGGACCAAGCATTTTGAGCCCAACGCCAGCGCCATTGTCTTCCCAAAATCCACCCAGCAAGTGCAAGCCATCGTCAAGCTATGTAATGAGCTTAACATCGTCATTACCCCAAGCGGTGGACGGACGGGGTTATCCGCAGGTGCCGTTGCCGCCAATGGCGAGGTGGTAATTAGCCTGGATAAAATGCACCAAATATTGGGCTTCTACCCTGCCGACCGTATGGTGGAAGTGGAAGCGGGTATCGTCACCAAAGCGCTGCAAGACTTTGCCCAGCAGCAAGGGTTATACTATCCCGTGGACTTTGCATCAGCCGGTTCAAGCCAGCTTGGCGGCAATATTGGCACCAATGCCGGCGGTATCAAGGTCATCAAATACGGCATGACCCGCAACTGGATTTTGGGTATGACCGTGGTGACAGGTAAAGGCGATATTTTGCACCTCAATAAAGGCATGATAAAAAATGCCACCGGTTATGACTTGCGTCATTTGCTTATCGGTGCAGAAGGTACGCTTGGGATTGTCACCGAAGTGCAAGTCAAGCTAGAGCGCCAGCCCAAAAACCTAACTGTCATGGTGCTTGGCGTGCCAGAGTTTGCCAATATTATGCAAATCTTGTCAGCCTTTCAAAGTAAAATGGATTTGACCGCGTTTGAATTTTTTGATGATGTCGCCGTTGATAAATTACTTGCCACAGGGCATGTGCAAAAACCGTTTGAAACCGATGCGCCATTTTATGCGCTACTCGAATTTGAAGCGCCTTACGAGCCGATTATGGACATGGCGATGCAGATTTTTGAAGACTGTATGAGCGAAGGCTGGGTGCTTGATGGGGTGATGAGCCAATCGATTCACCAAGCCCAAGAGCTATGGAAACTGCGCGAGTATATCTCCGAGACCATCTCGGTATTTACCCCGTACAAAAATGACATCTCCGTGCTCATCAGCCGCGTGCCAGAGTTTATCGCGGATATCGATGCCATTGTTAGCCAAAACTATCCGGATTTTCAAGTGTGCTGGTTTGGGCATATCGGCGATGGTAATTTACACTTAAATATTTTAAAACCAGAAAACCTTAGCAAAGACGAATTTTTTGAAAAATGCCAAGTGGTCAACAAGTATGTGTTTGAAACGGTGCAAAAATACAACGGCTCTATCTCAGCGGAGCATGGCGTGGGCATGACCAAAAAGCCGTATCTTAATTACACCCGTCCTGATGAAGAAATTGATTATTTACGCGCCATCAAGCAAGTCTTTGACCCCAATGGGATTATGAATCGTGGTAAGATTTTCGACTAGATAACATTGATACAAAAAATCGTTACAAAAAAGGGATACAAAAAAAGACCTTTAACTAAGGTCTTTTTTTTGTCGCTAACAAGGTTAGATTTTATTCACATTCAGCGTGTCTGGCATGTTAACAATTGGTTTGAGTAGTTCAATGGCTTCTGCGACAGTATTACAAACGATTAATCGCTGTAAATCTTCTGGTTTCATAAAACCTTGCTCAGCGGTAAACTGTAGATGTTCAATCAATTTGTCATAAAAACCATTGATATTGAGAATAATCATCGGTTTTTCATGTTGATATAGCTGTCGCCAAGTGGCAATTTCCATGATTTCCTCAAGCGTGCCAAGCCCACCTGGCAAGGTGATAAAGGCACTGGCGTACTCTGCCATGATGGCTTTACGGGTATGCATGGTATCGGTCAAATGCAGACGCGTCAGCCCACCATGCGCCACTTCTCGATCCATCATAAACTCAGGAATCACGCCCACGGCAATGCCGTTTTTTTCAATTACACCATCGGCAACCGCGCCCATACAGCCAATCACCGCACCGCCATATACCAGACCTAATCCTGCTTCAACCAATGCCCTACCCAATTCATACGCCGATTGGACATAGACGGGGTCATTGCCTTTGCGAGAGCCGCAATACACAGCGACTAAGGGAACATCAATATCATGAAGTTTGACAATTTGTGCAATATCGCTCATTTCTTTACTAGTAATAATATCTACGGGTGTCATGCTTTTTCCTTTTAATGTGTTGTCATTATAGCTCAATCATCCTACAAATTCGTGAACGCATCCTAGGCGCAGCGTATCTCATTTTGGCTACATTTGGCGCATAGGCATTATAATTGGTGCAGTTGGCGAAAAATAAAGCAATGGCTGTTAAAAAGCCATCAATGAAAGGCTGAATAAAATAGCCTAGATAAGATAGATAGCCTCGATAAGAACAATAGGCTATCAAAAACCATCAAGTAGATATCCTAAGTATGATGGGCATCGGCAGCGATTCCATTGCCACTGGCATAGATATTGGCAAGAAAATATTGGGCTTGCTGTTCATATTCAGACGTTGGGGGCATACCGCATTCCGCGAAATTTAATAGGGTCAAAAGGTTTATATTGCGTCTGTTTATAGCGGCTGATACAACACGCCGACCAACAACACCGTGATATCCTTCGCTGCCGGGGCAATCTGTACCGTATCAAGTGCTATTGATTGAGCATCATACGTGGTTGCCAAGCTGTCGATTTGGCTTTGTAACTGCTGCCCGATGCTGTCTAACTCCTGCTGCAGCTGCTGACGAATCGCATCAAGCTCTGCGACGGTTTGTTTGTTGGCATTGATATCACCCACCGAGTTCATGGCGCGTCTGACGTTATTGATATTGGTCTGTGACAACGCTTTGCGACCCATAAATGCGCCTAAGACCGCAGAGCCAATACTAACCCCTGCATCCAGCCAGCCTTTGCTCGACTCAGCGGCTTGTTGTTGGTATTTTTCATTGGCGGCTTGCAGTTTTTTGACTAGCGCGTCTTGTTTTTTAGCAAAGCTATCACGCAGCTGGGCAATGGCGATATCACGCTGTTCATGCAGCGGTACGATGAGCCGATTGCGGAAGGCTTCTTCGCTCTCTGCCACTTCGCTATACAGCTTTAAACTATCGACATACCACAGGTTTAACACTTGCTGCTGACGGATGGCTTCTTTCACCGCTTTTTCCCAAGTTTTCCATGATGCCTTGTCGAGCGCTTGGGTAGGCAGTTGTTTGAGCACAGCGGGTTGGTGCGGAGCCGATTGTAACTGCTCAAAGGTCAAGTCACTTAAAATCGCTTGATGCCAATCTACCACCAACGGCGGCTCACCAAATGCTGTGGTTAATAATAGCTGCTGCTGACTTTGGGCGCCTGATTTTTTGTCATTAAAAAATACCCGCGCATAGGCAAAGGCAGTAGGCTCATAGAAGGTTTGCCCATCGCCCGCCATGTCTTTGGGGGCATAATACAAGCCCACATCTTTGGGCAAGGCCGGCGGCTGACTCATGGGGCTTGCTAATGGATTGATGGCAGGCGTGGTGGCTTGCGCTTGCGCTGGGTCGGTAGGGGCAGCCGCTTGGCTATTGGCTTTGAGCTGTGCTATGGCCTGTTTGCTAAGCGGTCCTGATAAGTAGTTGAGCGTGAAGCGGGTACTAAAAATCACAGGGCTGGCGTCATGCACATTGTGCAGCAAAAATTGGCGTTTACCGAGTTTATCAAACCACGCATTAAGCGCCGCTTTGTCCAGTCCACTGCTGCCGCTGGCAGAGAGCAAGCCATCCATCACCCGTTCACGGTCTTGGGCAGTCTGTAACCGTCCGATAAACCAAGTACCTGCGTTGGATAAGGCTTTGTAGTCCAAGTCCACTGGGTTTTGGGTCGATAACACAATCCCCAAACCAAATGCACGCGCTTGTTTTAGTAGGGTCAATAGCAATACTTTGGTCGGTGGATTGCCAATCGGCGGTAGATAGCCAAATACTTCATCCATGTACAAAATTGCCCGCAAGGTTGAGGTGCCTTGCTGACGGCGCATCCAGCCCAATAAATTGGTGAGCAACAAGGTGACAAAAAATAAACGCTCATCATCGGATAGATGGGCAATATTGAGCACACTGGTTTGTGCTTTGCCATTTTTATCATAAAACAGTGCGCCAGCATCCAGCGGCATGCCTTTAAGCCAGCTGGCAAAACTCGGTGATGCCAAAAGCCTATTGAGCTTCATCGCCAGTGCGCTACGGTCTTTATCCGCAAATACTTGTGACAGCGGCAGGATGCCGATTTTGTCAAACGCTGGCGTTTGGATTTGGGTAATCAAATCCACCAAGGTTAAAGTTTGGTTATTGTCCCAGGCATTTTTAAGTAGCTGTGCCAAAAACACATGCTCGGGTGCAAGGTTATCCCCATCGACTTTTAATAGCACCAACAGTGCCGACACTGTCGCATCGATATACTCCGCATAGCTTTCGCCATCATTTTTGACACTATCGGGCGGCGGGACAAGATTGCCAAGTAGGGCAATGGGTAAGCCATTCTCGCTACCTGGGGTATAGACACTGACACGATTGGCGGCTTTGAGTGCTTGCACACGCTCCGGGGTTTGAAAACTTTTGCCAAGCCCTTGTTGCCAGTTTTCTGCGGTTTGCTTGGCAAACTCTGCCACACTCATACCCGCTTGACTTGCCATGCCGCTATCAATCCACGGCTCAAAGTCACTGGCTGCCAAATTTGGAAACGTCAATGCCAAATTGCCCAAGTCACCTTTGGGGTCAATCGCAATCACCGGAATATTATCCAGCGCAGCTTCTTCCAGTAAGCTAATCCCCAAACCCGTCTTACCCGAGCCCGTCATCCCAATAATCACCGCATGGGTTGTTAAGTTAGCTGCGTCATATAGGGTTGCTTGACCTTGTGTAGGCTCTGGGTACACGTCTTGACCGAGATAAAATTGACCGATACTATCAGCAATATCATTGGTGAGCGTTGGCATGGAATTCCCTCAAAATTTTTATAAGTAATGATTTATCGCTAACATGACGACTGGTCTAATTGTCTAATTGTCTAATTGTCTAACAAGCTGAGTGGCGGTATGTCGGTTTCATTATATGTAAAATTTTATCGTTTCGCCTAGCAAAATTTGTCGATTCTTTTATCTAGCCTTAACGCAATTTTTTAGCGCCGCAAAGATAATCCTTAATAATTTTTGATACCAAATTTTGAAGTTTACCCGCTTACTGTTTGTTAATAAAAATTTAGCAATAAAAGCTGAGCAATAAAAAAAGCGATGGGTGACATCGCTTTTGGTGGGATTGCATCATCGCACTATGCTAATTAAGTTTAAAACTACTTTATAAAAATCATTTTGTCAGCGATTTCGTTGCCGCTTGGGTCATTGTCTAATTGGTAATATTGACGAAGCAATTGCCCCACATCACCCAATAGCGCAACCAAGCTATCAATGTGTCGATTAGCTTTAATACCTTCGATAGCCTTGTCGCACATCGCTTGCCACATGGTTGGCATCACATGGCTATTGATGCCTCTATCCGCGACAATCTCCAGACGCCGCTCACAGATATTAAGATACACCAACACCCCGGTATTATCCTGCGTATCCCAGACGCGATAATCTCCAAAAACTTCGATCGCTCTGTCTCGGCTGTTTTGTAGCCGTGCGGACGAAATGGGCAAATGATTCTCAATCACTAGCACCACTTCACCGCGATGCCCTTGCTCAGCTTCGGTAATTGCTTGATTTAACTGCTGTTGGGCGCTGGGCGTTAACCAGCGATTGTGCAGGCTAGGTATAAACGCAACTTGACGCCACCATCTAGCCCAACTTGGCACAGTGGAAGTCACTGTCGCCATCGGTGAGGTGTAAGCAATGGTTTCTTCGTTGGCACCATTCGTTGCAGTTATTGGGTCATTTGTGCTCATGAAAATTCCATAAAAAATAATGAAGTATATAGTTGATGATAAGGGGTAAATTCAAAATAATTTTTTCAATAATTTTTTAATAACTAGCCGATTACTGACTACCAGTCACCACCAGCGCCACCGCCGCCAAAGCCGCCACCGCCGCCACTAAATCCGCCACCACCAAATCCACCGCCGCCAAAGCCGCCACCCGGTAAGAAAACAACCCCGCCACCGCCTCTGCCCCCGCGACCACCACCGCCACCACGAAAGAGCAAGAATAAAAAGACAATAAATGCCACAAATATACTGCCCAGTAAGCCTGCGCCAAAGATTGTACCAAGCGTTACAATGCCACCTGCCGTAGCAATCGAACCAAAAAACCGCCCTAATATACTGGTCAAAATCATGCCAGCGACAAAGCCAAAAAAGCCTAGGAAGATAAGCGGTATGCCGCCCTCTTGATTTGACTGGGCATTGCTATTGGTATTGACTCGATTGGTATCGGCTTGCTTTAAAATAGCAGGATCGGTCGTCAAGCGTTCTTCAATGCGATTAATTCCCGCTGTGATGCCCCCGGCATAATCGCCTTGTTTAAATCTTGGGGTTATGTCATCGCTAATAATGCGTTTGGCGACGGCATCAGGAATGGTACCTTCAAGACCATAGCCTGTTAAAATGTACATTTTACGGTCATTGACGGCAACAACCATCAACAGCCCCTGATCGGTGTCTTTTTTGCCCAGTTTCCAACGATCGGCGACCTTCATTGAATAGTCAAAAATATCCTCGCCATTGGTGGTTGGTACAATGACCACGGCTGCTTGCGCCAAGCCGCGGTCATTAAGACTACGCAGTTTGGTTTCAATCGCTTGTTTATCACTGGCAGATAGAATTTTTGCTTCATCAATGACAGGGTTATTGAGGATTAGTTTATCAGCGGCAACAGGGGCTTGGGTTGATTGCTTGGATGTGGTAGTTGTCTGAGCATTGGCGGTAGCTGTTGCCTGATTGTTATTTGTCTGATTGCCAGTTGCTTGGGTGCTACCTGGTATCGGCAGCGCATCATTGCCTAACGTCTCTTTAATTGCATCATTATTGAGTACAGCATCATTGAGCGCTTCATTGGTTTGTGCGGTTTTGGCAATCGCAACCATGTCCTCAACACTATGATCTTGTAATGTGGGCTTAGCGGTAACGGTTGCGGAATTGGCTGTCGCTGTGGCGGTTTCTGCAACGGCAGCCATAGGCATTGCAAGCCCAATGCCCATGGTCAGTGCAGTAAAGGTACTTAATAGCAACCGCTTGGCTAACAAACGAGACGACAATTTTTGCGGCTGTTTATGGGAGCGCTGTAAATTGGGCTGTGTCTGTACAATATTCAATGACACCTGTGTTTCCTTAAAGTAGGCAATTTTTTTATTATGATGTCGTCAATTCAACAACTATTTTAAAAAATTAAAAAATTAGTCTGACAATTGATGCAAATCTTATCTAATGAGCCTGCCACCGACTGATGGCAGACTATTTAAAAAAATCTTCTTAACTCTCAAACTTTAACTATACAGTTAACATTAACAATGGTGAATTAAGGTTTCGCTGTTGCGGTAGCCGAATTATTGACAGGCTGACCACCGGCATTGGCTGTATTCCCATTGTTTTGCACTGGCTGACCGCCCGCATTTGCGGTATTGGTATTGTTATTGCCAAAATCAACGGTTGGTGCAGTGGAGATTTGCGCCTCATTAGCCACGGTAAAATTTGGACGGGTATGCATACCAAACACTTTTGCAGTGACATTGGTTGGGAATTGGCGTACGGTAGTGTTATAAGTTTGAACGTCTTGGATATAACGACCCCGTGCCACGGTAATGCGGTTTTCGGTGCCTTCAAGCTGTGCTTGTAACTCTTGGAATTGTTTGTCCGCTTTTAGGTCGGGATAGCGTTCTGACACTGCCATTAGGCGCGACAATGCACCGCCCAATTGATCTTGCGCTTGTTGATAGCGTTGAAAAGCCGCTGGGTCATTAAGTACATCGGCACTCACATTGATAGTCGTTGCTTGTGAGCGCGCTTGTGTGACTTGGGTTAAGGTCGCTTGTTCGTGCTGGGCATAACGCTCAACGACTTTCACCAAGTTTGGAATCAAGTCAGCACGGCGCTGGTATTGGTTGACTACTTCTGACCATGACGCGTTGATTTGTTCATCTTGCGCTTGCATAGAGTTATAACCACAACCGGTCAGATTGGCAGAACCCACCACCAAGGCTGCGGCCAATAAGGTGTTTTTTACTGTGGTATTGAATGGTTTCATAAGTTTTCCTCAAAGATAAATTAAATAAATCGATATCTAGGTTTTTGAAAATTATGAAGCTATGTGCGGATACTGTAAATTTACGTTTTGTATAGTGCTGTATGGTTTTGTATCAAACCGCAGACTTATTAAAGCCAACTTAGCGGCTTAGAATAGTTAAATATCGAATAGTTAAAAAACGAATAGCTAAAAATTGAATAGTTAAAAATTTGCAATCAGCTTAGCAAAAAAAGACCAGCCAACGCTGATCTTTTTGATTACCTTTATTATCTACCAAAAAATCATTGTTGAGCGGCTTCAATTTGAATGACTAATTTCACCTTTTTACTCACACCCATTTTGACATAACCATCAATCCCCCAATCGGTACGGTCAATCGTGGTTTCAAAATCACCGCCGTACACATATGCCATGAGTAACGGACTTGGATAGCTGTTAAATTTGCTTGCTGTCAACGTAATAGGGCGAGTTTTTTTGAGCAAAGTTAAATTGCCTTTAATTTGGTGTAATTTACCCTTTTTAAAGATAAATTTGGTAGAGGTAAAGTGGGCAGTTGGATATTTATCAGCATTAAAAAAGTCTTTACTTTTTAAGTGTTCATCAAACGCTTTATGACCTGTTTGCAATTTTTCCAACGGAATATCAAGGTCAATTTGTCCTGTTTGATTGTCGGGGTCAAATACCATGTCACCTTCCAATCCATAAAACCCACCATGATTGGTCGAGGTACCAAAATGGTCAATGCTAAATCGCACATTGGTATGCATCGGGTCGAGTTTATAGTTGATTGAATCAGATTTGACGATTTCTTTGCTTACTGCTTTTGCGCCTAAGCTGAAAGTTTTAGCCAAGGCTTTTTTGGTCAAAATGGCAGTGGTTGCCACGCCTGCAAGTTTGGCAAGTGTCCCTAAGTTGTTAGTTTTATCTGTCATGAACTTTCCTTATTATTAGTCGTTAAAAATTGTATTGGTTTGAACATTTTAACTTATCAATTGCATCAAGCTGTGCAAAGAGTGTTGGCAAAGTTCAGTATTTGTGAAAGTATCTATCGTAAAAACGTAAAAAAGCCAATGCGTTAACATTGGCTTTTGGGTAACGCTAAGCAAGCTTATTGTTGTACGGCTTCAACTTGGATGTTGAGTTTAACGTCTTTAGCAAAACCCATTTTGACATAGGTATCCATGCCCCATTTGGTGCGGTCAATGGTAGTCTCAAAATCACCGCCACATACTTGCGCATTTTTCAGCATTGGGCTGTTATAGCAGTTAAATTTAGTGGCTTTTAAGCTAACTGGGTTGGTTTTGCCCAATAGCGTCAAGTTACCGTCAACTTTCGTTACTTTGCCATTTTTGAAATGGAATTTGGTTGATTTAAAATTAGCCGTTGGGTATTTTTCAGCGTTAAAGAATTCAGCTGATTTTAAATGGTTGGTAAAATGTTCGTTACCCGTGTCAAGGTTATTAACAGGAATGTCAACGTTGATGCTGCCTGTATTTTTGGCTGGGTTATAGTTCAAGTCACCCGTTACGCCGTAGAAACCACCTTGGTTGGTCGTTGTACCGAAGTGGTCAATCGCAAAACGTACATTGGCGTGGTTTGGGTCTAGTTTGTAGCTGGTGCTGTTGCTTGGCTTAACTTTTTCTACTTTGGCGGTTTTAGGCGCTTTTGTGACCGCTGCAGGTTGAGCCGCAGTTTCACCAACTTTTTGCGTTTCACCGTTTTGCGAGATAACCAATTCTGCATTGGCAAATTGTGTGGCTAATAACGCTGCGATAGCGGTAGTGACTAAAATTTTGTTATTCATGGGATTTTCCTCGATATATTATAAGAGCTGTGTGGGCTTACAAAACATTGTTAATGAAACTTAACTTAGTCTATGTAGGATTAAGTTATTATAACATATACCTTTCCTTTGTTATCGTGTATTGTTTGTAAATTGTTGCTAGTTTTTGACCGAGCCAAGACTTTCACCGTGACAGCCTTTATTGCCTTAGGCGGGTTAGATTGGGTCATTAAAAAAGGACAGCTTTTGCCATCCTTTTATAAAAAAATCATCTACATTAACTTTTATCTTAAGAATGCCCGAGCATTTCTAAACATCCGCATCCACGCCCCGTCATTCTCCCAAGCTTCAGGCTTCCAGCTGTGGTTATATGCCATCAAATTGCGCTCTGGGTGTGGCATCATCAAGGTCACACGCCCATCGGTACTACAAATCCCTGTCACCCCTTGCGGTGAGCCATTTGGATTGAGCGGATAATGCTCGGTTGGTGTGCCGAGACTGTCCACATAACGCATCACAATTTGCCCATGTGCGCTCATCCCTGCGATATCGGTATGGCTCAACGTTGCAAAGCCTTCGCCATGTGCCACCGCAATCGGTAGAATGCTCTCTTGCATGCCTTTTAACAGCACCGACTTGGTACGTTCAATTTTCACATTCACCGTGCGCGCTTCAAACCGTGCCGATTTATTGGCGATAAAACGGGGGAAATTCTCTGCGCCTGGTATCAAGTCTTTAAGCTGGCTCATCATCTGACAGCCGTTACAAACGCCAAGCGAGAAGGTTTCTGGTCGGTTAAAGAATCGCACAAATTGCATGCGTAGTTCATCATGGAACAGTACCGATTTTGCCCAGCCAGCGCCAGCGCCAAGCACATCGCCATAACTAAAGCCGCCGCAAGCCACTAGCCCATCAAAGTCACGCAAGTTGACACGCCCTTTAAGCAAGTCACTCATATGCACATCGACGGCTTCTAGCCCTGCGCGTTTAAAGCCTGCCGCCATTTCTAGCTGACCATTCACGCCTTGCTCACGCAAAATAGCGACTTTGGGCTGTATGCTGCGGCTATTGATATACGGGGCTTCAATCGCTTGGTTGAGATCATAATTGGCTTGGGCGATTAAGCCTTGATGGGATTTATCACCAATCAAATCAAAGGCCTGTTGTACGCATTCGGGGTTGTCACGGTTTTTGGCGATATGGTAGCCCACTTTGCTCCATTCTTGCTCAAGCTCGCTACGCTCAAAACGTAAATTTTGCGTAGCCGTTTGGATGAGTAAACTGTCTTCATCGGTGCTTTGACCGACTAGGCTTAACAATTCGCTGACGCCTGTGGTTTCGGCTAATTCAAGCAATTGGGCAACCTTATCGGACTTGACTTGAATCACCGCACCGAGTTCCTCAGCAAACAATTGACCGAGTAAATTGTCATCAGATAACACCAATTTCACGCCTTGACGACTGGTGAATTGCATCTCAGTGATGGTGGCAAGCAAACCGCCATCACCAATGTCATGATATGCGGTGATTAAGCCTTGGTTGTTGGCTTGCTGGATAAAGTCAAAAAAGTTGATTAAATCTTGCGGATTATCCAAATCTGGGCAAGTATCACCGAGTTGGCTTAGGGTTTGGGCAAGGATTGAGCCACCCAAGCGGAACTGACCTTTTGATAAGTCTAAACGATAAAAAGCGGTTTCGCCAAGCGCTGAGCTGGTTAGCAATTCTGGGGTTAAGGTCTTGGTGACATCTTGCACAGGGGCAAAGGCAGTGATAATGAGCGACATGGGTGACACCACAGACTTGTTTGCTTGCTCCTCTGACCAATTCGCCCGCATCGACAAGCTGTCTTTACCCACAGGAATGGCAATGCCAAGTGCCGGACAAAGTGCTTCGCCCACGGCATACACCGCATCAAATAACGCTTGGTCTTCTTTGTCTTCACCACAGGCTGCCATCCAGTTCGCCGACAAGGTAATGTCTGATAGCTTGGCGATATTCGCCCCTGCGATATTGGTAATGGCTTCGGCAACAGCAAGGCGCGCAGATGCAGCAGGATTAATCAAGGCAACTGGGGTACGCTCGCCCATACTCATGGCCTCGCCTGTCATCGGATTGCCATCGACAGGGATGAGAGCAGAAGCAGTAACAGCACAGTCCGCCACTGGCACTTGGTAACGTCCAACATATTGGTCACGTACTACCATACCCGTGATGGAACGATCGCCAATGCTAATTAAGAAAGATTTACTGGCAACCGTTGGATGACGCAGGACGTCTTTGACCGCTTCAGCCAAATCGACTTTATCAAGATTTAACGCTGTCAAATCTGGCGTGCTACGGCTAAAGCTACGCTGCATTTTTGGCGTGCCACCGAGTAGCACTTGTAGGGGCATATCGACCGGTTGTTGGTCGCCTTTGGTGTTGAGTAGTGGGTCATTGACTACCAACTCACGCACGTCCGTCGCTTCACCCAAAATCGCATACGGGCAACGCTCGCGCTCACAGATACTATCAAATAGTTCACGGCTTTGTGGACGGATTGCCAACACATAGCGCTCTTGAGCTTCATTTGACCAAATCGCCATTGGCGACATACCATGCTCAAGCGACGGCACTTTACGCAAGTTTAACACCGCCCCAAGTTCGTGGTCATTCACAAGCTCGGGCATGGCGTTTGACAAACCACCTGCCCCCACGTCATGAATCGACACAATCGGATTGTTATCTTCATCTGGCTGGTTTCCTGCCATCGCCCAACAGCGGTCAATGACTTCTTGACAGCGGCGTTCCATCTCGGCATTGTCACGTTGCACTGATGCAAAGTCCAAGCCTTCATCAAGCTCACCACTATCCACCGAACTTGCCGCGCCACCGCCTAAGCCGATTTGCATGGCAGGGCCCCCTAGCACAATCAGCAAATCGCCTTGCTGAATCGAATTTTTTTCGACCAAATTGCGTTTGATATTACCGTAACCACCGGCAATCATAATGGGTTTGTGATAGCCCCGCATTTGGCTGCCATCTTGGTCTTTTGAGGTATCCAATTGAAATGAGCGAAAATAACCGACCAGATTTGGACGACCAAATTCATTGGAAAACGCCGCACTACCAAGCGGCGCTTGGGTCATGATTTCTAATGCGGACGCCATACGCGCTGGCTTGCCGTAGTCAGCCGTGGAGATTTTCCCGCTGTGCTCCCATTTTTCTGGCATATCAGGCAGCTGCAAATGCGACACATGAAATCCTGCCAAGCCTGCTTTGGGTTTACCACCACGACCTGTCGCGCCCTCGTCACGGATTTCCCCGCCAGAACCTGTTGCCGCGCCTGCATACGGTGCAATCGCCGTTGGGTGATTGTGGGTTTCGACTTTCATCAAGATATCAATCGGCTCTTGGTGAAAATCGTATGCTAAATGATTGTTGTCGCTGTTTAGTAGCGGATAAAAACGCTGTCCTTCATGCCCTTTTACCACCGCGGCATTGTCTTTATAGGCGGATAAAATGTCGTTGGGATTTTGCTCGAAGGTATTTTTAATCATGCCAAACAGGGATTTTGGCTGTACTTCGCCATCAATCGTCCATTGCGCATTAAAAATCTTGTGGCGGCAATGCTCCGAGTTGGCTTGGGCAAACATCATGAGCTCAACATCGGTGGGATTGCGTTTGAGTTCATTGACGTAGGCATTCATCAAGTAGTCAATATCTTGGCTCGATAACGCAAACCCAAACTCACGGTTCGCCGACTCTAACGCTTCACGCCCTTTGCCCATCACATCGACATGGTTGAGCGGTGCTGGCTCGTGGTCATCGAATAAGTGCTGAGCCTTTGCCAAGTCATAAAATAGGCTTTGGGTCATGCGGTCGTACAACATCATCTCGATATCATGCGGTAGCTTTTCAGGCAAATTTTCGCCGATGAGCGTATACACCACCAAGCGCTCAACACGCTCAATAGCTATCTCACAATTGTTAAAAATATCCGTCGCTTTACTTGCCCAAGGGCTAATCGTACCAAAACGTGGGCTGACGATGATTTGCAGCGCCTCTTTATTGTCATCTTGGCTTGCTTGATTAAGCGCGATTTCGTCACCGTGATTGAGCAAATCTATCGCTTTTTTATAGTCGTGTTCTGCCAAATCCTTAGAAAAAATATAAACTTGCTGGCTTTTTAAGTGAGTGATTTTGAGATTGGTTTTTTGGCTAAGGGAATTTAGCAGTTTGGTGGTTTGAAAATCGGTTAAAAATGGGTGTCCAGCGATGATAGTCATAGAAAGTTCCGCTTGCTTCGGGAAAAGTTGGGAAAATAACAGAAAATTTGCGGCTATTATAGCATTAAACCCACGGGCGTATCACTTGTCTTGATGGTGATAGACTGTCATTTCACGATGTGTTTTTTCTAAAGTGCCTTTCAATTGCGTTACCTTGCGATAACATGGTTAACGGTTTTATACCATTTATTTGCAGCTTTTCGACAGACTTGAACAATAAAAGCCGATATTATCGTCCAAGTTAACGACTTTAACCCAGTTTTAACGTAACTTTTTTGCAAGTTAGTAATAAATTTTTTAGCATTAAATTCGAGACGTATAATAACCATATAATAACAAGGACATTCTCATGGCAGATCTCACCAAAGAGCAACATATTGAAAATATTAATAAAGTGATTGAAGGCGTCAAATATGCAATGATGACCACCATTACTGCCGACGAAAAACATTTACATGCGTGCCCAATGACCACCAATAAAAATGAATTAGAAAATGGTAAAATTTGGTTCATCGGCGATCGCAAATCAGAAACTGTCAAAGACTTGGAAAAAAACCCACAAGTCAACTTATCTTATACCTCAAGCGACCAAAAAGACTTTGTATCTATCAATGGTACGGCTAAACTGGTTAATGACAAAGCCAAACTAGATGAGCTTTGGAGCCCAATTTATGCGGCGTTCTATGAAAAAGGTAAAGAAGATCCTAACGTGCAAGTGATTTGCATTGAATGTAACGGTGCGCAGTATTGGCTAAGCGGTAACACGGTGGTGGATATGTTTAAGATGGTATCAGCGGCTGTCCAAGAAGGTAAAACCGCAGAAAATCTGGGTGAAAACCATTCTGTGACTTTTTAATTATTGGCTTTAAAAAAATACAACCCCAGTTTTTAACTGGGGTTTTTTATGGTAAATTTTGAACTAACAATTTTTTAGAATAATCCATTTTTTTAACATCATCAGCTTTTTAAAGTCATTAGCTTTTTTTAAAGTTATCAATTAAGGCTGTTTTAGATAGGGCCATGCTGCTTTTAGATAAATAAACATTGACCATAACGTCAACACCACTGAAATGACCAATAGTAAATACCCCGTCATCTCAAGCGATTCCCAATTGAATAGTAACACCGTAATCGCCACCATTTGAAAAGTGGTTTTCATCTTGCCCACATATGACACTGCAACGCTGGTACGATTGCCCAGTTCTGCCATCCACTCACGCAAGGCAGAGACGGCAATCTCCCGTGAGATGATAACAATTGCTGAAATCGCCATGACAATGTCAGGATGCCACTGCACCAAAATAATTAGCGCGGCAGCAACCATCAACTTATCCGCCACAGGGTCAAGAAACCGCCCAAATGCCGATGTCATATTGAGCTTGCGGGCAAAGTAGCCATCTAACCAATCGGTAATTGCCGCCAAAATAAATACAGCCGTCAATAAAAAGTGGCGTAGTAGGCTATCACTAAACTGATACATGCCTATATTGGCAATTGCATTGTCACTAATGGCGCTCTGTCCAATCCCCATCGCAGGCGGCCAATAAGCAATCGCCACAAACAGTGGAATCATCACGATGCGCGCAATGGTCAAGTTGTTGGGCAAGTTAAAAATACTGCCCGAGGCAACAGGGGGATGGGCTGTCTCGTCAGTCACTGGCTTATCAGTCATGGGATTTTTCATTCATTCTTGTTGTAGGGCGCGGCGTAACGCTAATTTTAGTTGAAATAATTATAACGGTTCTCAAAGCAATGTCATTATTTTTTGCCAATAGTGCTTGTTTTTGTCATATTTTTCAACAATTAAGCCACTTTACCGTATTGATTTTATGGTATTTTTTACTAAATATGTCATTGTATAAAAAACACTTCAAAAGTAACAGGGTGTAATTAGCTAGTCAAAAATTTAGACCTTTATTGTTATCATAACGTCCGACAACAATAATAAGAATTATTTCACTATTAGCAAATTTTGCTATTGTTAGGTTTCTTGAAAGTTGATTATTTTGCACCCAATTTATTAATCATAGCGTATCAACTTGCGTATTTTTTTATCAATTTTTTATTAATATAGTACTTGGACAATTTTGATAAACCGCGTTCATTGTCAAAAATTTTCAGACCTTTAACACTTACTTGTGCTTTTCCTCAGCCCATTGCTCACCTCCTGCAATGGGTTTTTTTTATAGCTTAAGCTTTAAAATGATTGGATGTTGCAATTTATCGCATTTTTTAAGTTGGTGCTAGAGCCAGCGGTTGGGGTCTACCTAAGCGTCAAAAATTTGCCAGCATTTTCAGCCCTGCAATGACTAATACAAGAGATAATAATTTATTGAGCATGGGGTCGGCAAGGCGTTTGCTACCATAAGTTGCGCCAATAAAACCCCCTACACACACCGCTACAAGCCAGATTGGTAGTTGATTTGGCAGTTTCGCCCCTGTCGATAACACACCAAACAAGCCTGAAATTGAATTCACCAAAATAAACCCCGACGCTACGCCTGCGACAACTTTAGGGCTTGCCCAACGGTTAAATAATAAAATTGGACTTAAAAACACACCACCGCCCACCCCCGTCAATCCCGACAGCAACCCTAAAACCGCCCCCACGATTGCCAAAAACCATTTTGACACCTGTTTTAATGGTTGCTCGCTGGTGAGTTTTTTGGCAAAAATAAATGAATAAATGGCCGAAAAAATCAGTACCATCCCAACAATCGGCTTATATAAATGACTGGGCAAATGGGTCATCCCCCCGATAAACGCCATCGGTATCGCAGTTATAGCAAGGGGAATAAAAATTTGCCAAGAAAAGTTTTTTGCGGAATAAAATCGCCAAAATGCAATGATGGACACCAAAATATTAAGACATAGCGCAGTAGGTTTCATCATACTTGGCGCAACGCCGACTAACCCCATCATCGCAAGATAGCCCGATGCACCGCCATGCCCGACTGATGAATAGAGCAAGGCAGAAATAAAAAACAGCACGCTTAATAGGGTAGTTGTCATTGCTTGTTAACCATTACTAGAGTATTAACCATTATTAGAAAGCCACAGACTCTCAGTGCTGTCGGCATAAAATTCTTGTTTCCACACAGGGATATCCGCTTTAATCGCATCTAGTAGCCAACGACACGCATCAAATGCAGGATAACGGTGGGCAGCCACCACCCCAATCCACACCGCCATCTCACCAATCGCAAGGTCGCCAACACGGTGTATGGCAATGGCGTTTTCGATATCAAACTGGGCTTTGGCTTGTTCAACCAGTTTTTTGCCTTGATTGAGTGCCAGTTGCTCGTAGCCGTAATAAGTGAGTTTGCTAACAGGGCGAGCGTTATTGTGATTACGTACCCAGCCTTCAAATGTCGCTAACGCCCCGCAAGTATCGCTCATTAAAGCGTGTTTAAGCCGTCTGTCGTCAATGGCTCGGTCAGTCAATGCAAAGCCGCTAGTAATCACGATTTGGTAGGCTTGGTCTTCACTGATGCTAATGGTGGCTGAGCCTTTATGCAATGCGTTCATGGTTTTCTCTGTATATTTTTTAAAGGACGTATGCGATATTTAACCGCCCGCCACAGGCGGAATAAAGGCGATGATATCGCCATCTTGGAGCGGCGTTTGCCAGTTGGCAATGTGGTGATTGATTGCCACGGCAAGTTTGGTTGGGGCGAGTTTAAAACCGTATTGTGCGCTTAACGTTTGGTAAAGCTCGGTCAAGTTATCACCGTCAAAGCGGATTGTTTCTTCGTCTTTCCCTGCTTGTTCAGCAAGGCTTGCAAAGTATAAGATGGCTAAATTTTTCTCAGACGCGCTAGGTGTTGGCATAGTCGGATTTGCCTCCTGTTTTGGTGAGTAACTTGATATCGCTGATGGTAATGTCGTGAGATAATGCTTTGGTCATGTCATAAATCGTTAGGCAAGCCACCGACACAGCAGTTAAGGCTTCCATTTCCACGCCTGTTTTGTGGGTAACTTTGACGGTGGCAGTGACGTGGATTGAGCAGTTGTTATCATCATACTCAAAGCCGATTTTTACCCCGTCGAGTGGCAGCTGGTGGCAAAGCGGAATCAGCTCGTGGGTGCGTTTGCTTGCCATGACCCCTGCGATATGCGCGGTCTGGGTGATTGAGCCTTTTTTGGTGATACCGTCGGCGGATTTTATCACTTGGTAACTGTCGCTAGGGAAAATGACTTGCCCTACAGCGGTGGCGGTGCGTTGGGTTATCGCTTTGCCCGACACATCGACCATGGCGATATCGCCGTGTGCGTCTAAATGTGTCAGGTCTAAGGGCGTTAATTGTGTTGTCATGTTTTGGATTTTCACCCCTCAAATGTGGCACAACATTATAGCGACGTGTACGCTTATCAAGCTGCGTTTGAATGATTAAATTTGCCTATTTTATATTTTAAAAATCACTCGTCATCGATTAACCGCCAATCATCGACAAATTCGCCATGATACCACTGTCGTTTTGCTTGAGTAAATGATGCTCGGGCTTAATCGGCATTAAGCTTTGCAAGGCATGAACCAATCCATCGACATCGCCATTTGCCAAAAACGCTCGCACATCATAACTGCCATTATCAAACAAACACAAATGTACTTTGCCTTGGCTACTCACTCGCAGGCGATTACAACTGTCGCAGAACTGCGGTGCATAAGGCTCAATCAGCCCAATGCCACCGACATAATCAGCATGGCGATATTCAATCGCAGGGCCTGCATCGCTCGCTCGACGTTGGGATTGCCAACCATTTTGTAATAAAAAATCTTTGATACGCTGACCACTGCTATGTTGGGCAAAAAACAAAGCTTTATTATCCGAGGTTTGCATAAACTCAATAAAACGGTAAGTGACAGGACGATTTTTGACAAAACTTAACACAGATTGCAAGTTATCAAAGGCGGTGTCTGCCATCAAAATACCGTTGAGTTTTAGCTTAATATCGGTGGTTGCTAGCAATGTATCGATGTCTTGTAACAGCGTTGGCAATATATCAAAGCCGGTGATTTGTTTAAAAATGGTGGGGTCAAAGCTGTCGATACTGATGTTAAGCTGATTTAGCCCTGCTGTTTGCCAGGCGGATAAATGCTTGGCAAGCCGATAGCCGTTGGAGCTAACCGCCACTGTTTGGATGCCTTGGGTCTGCTTGGCAAGTTCGATGATGCGCGGTAAATCTTGTCGAATCGATGGCTCACCCCCCGTCAGCCGCACTTTGGTGGTACCTAGTTTGGCAAAGGCTTGTATTAAAACATCGATTTCGGATACAGAAAGCTCGTTGTCAGGGCGTTTACCCGCGTTGGCAGTATAGCCATCGGGCAGACAGTAATGACAGCGAAAGTTGCAGAAATCGGTAATCGACAGGCGTAAATAACTTAACTGGCGATGAAAATTGTCCACCAAATTTAATGAAGAATGCTGCGGAGTCATCGTTAGCTAAAATTCCAACTAAACGGCTGCACCGTCACTATTTCGCCTGCTTTTACCCCTGCATTGTCTTGGGGTAATACAAGCAAGCAATTGGCGTGGCTAAGCTGTTTTACACGGTGGGAGTCTTGGGCAGATAAAGGGGTTACGCTAAAACTGCCGTCTTCATGTTGGCAAAAAACCGCTCGCTGATAATCTTGGCGTCCTGCTCGCTTTTTGATGTCGTGGGTGGTTTTAGCAAACAATTGCAGCGGTTTTGGGATGTCTGATTGTATCACGCCCGATAGTTGCCACAGCGCAGGTTGGACAAAATTAAGGCAGCATACCACGGTAGATAGCGGATTACCGGGCAACCCAAAATACATGACCGTTTTTTTATCTTGCGCAAATTCCCCAAATATAAAGGGTTTACCTGGTTTCATTGCCACTTTGTAATGGTGAATTTTACCAAGCGCCTGAATAACTTGGGTTAAAAAATCATAATCGCCCACCGATACACCCGCCGTAGAAATAATCACATCACATTCGGCTATCGCTTGCTGAACAGTACAGCGAGTGGTCTCAAGGTTGTCAGGGACAATGCCATAATCTTGAATCGCAATCGGCAACTGCTTTAATAACGCTTTTAGCGTGGGCGTGTTGGAATTATAAATTTGGGCGAGCGTTGCCAGCGGTTGCCCCACATCAGCCAGCTCATCGCCGGTGGCAATAATACCAACCGTGAGTGGCTGAAATACCGGAACGCTATCCACGCCCAAATTGGCAAGTAAGCTGATATCACTGGGGTTTAGGCGTTTACCAATCGTTAAAACAGTTTCGCCTGCTTGCACTTCCTCGCCTTGGCGGCGAATATTTGCGCCTACCTTAGCGGTTTGGGTCAAGCGAATGTGATAGGCTTGGCTGTTATCCAAACTGGGCTGAATGTCGCTAAGGTTAGTGTCTTCCTGCATCACTACCGTGTCGCAGTCATTTGGCACCACCGCGCCGGTAAAAATTCGCACGCCTTGATTGGGTCGCAAACGACCGTTAAAAGGTTTACCTGCCCCCGATTCACCGATGATTTCAAGTTGGCTATCGTGGTCAAGATAGCTACCCATAGCTATCGCAAAACCATCCATGGATGATAGATTTTGACGGGGAATATCAAAGGATGCAGCAATATCTTGGGCTAAAATTTGGTTTTGCGCGTCTAACAAACCCACTGTTATTGTCTTTACTTCGCCCAGACGCGACGTTAAATAGTTCTCTAGGCGCTCATTAATCGCTTGTTTTAGTTCATTGACAGAAATCATCATTATCTCAATTAAAATGTTGGGTCGGCGCTAAAAGGTGATAGGCTGTTTTTAGCTGTTCAAATTGTTCTAAGGTATCAATATCTTGGCTTAAATGTGGCAGCAGTATCGGATAAAACTGATAAACCGTGCGGTCGGTAGGCGAAACGATAGCGGTTTGATGTTGCCATAACGCCCGAAAACCTTTATCGCCTTGCAACTGATGCCCAAATGCTTGCAAAAAACCCCAAGGTAAATTGACGGGAATCCCCCAAATTGGTTGATTGTTATCACCATACTCACTCACAATCAGCTGATTGTCCTCAACATTTTGGCTTAATAGCCTCAAATCATCGAGGGTTACCGCCACTTGGTCAACGGTCAAAAACAAAATCCGCATTGCAGCACTTACTGACTGTTGTTGTAATATTGTCATTGCATACTGAATCGATTGCGCCATCCCTGTTTGCGGCGTTGGATTATCGACGACTGTGACGGCAAATGGTGCAACTTCATTGTATAACGCTTTAGATATTGGGTTATCAAGTTTTGGCAAAACCACCAACACTTGATAAGGCTGCAATTGGCGTGCCAATTGAATTTTTTCAGCCAGCAAGGTTTGATGATTTTTTACAATCAGCTGTTTGGCAAAACCAAGACGCTGGCTCAATCCTGCCGCCAAAATCACCACGATTAAATTACTAGGCGTGACGCTCATGATATACCTGTTGAATTTGGGCAGTGATAGATAAAGCCACCGCTTCGGGCGTATCACCACCGAGCGCTAAACCCACAGGATAGAACAAATTAGCAGATTTCACCAGTTGATAACCATCGTCAATCTCACTAAGCAACTGCTCAGTACGATATGTGGGCCCTAATTGCCCAATAAAAAAAGGCGAGTTTTGGGCTTTAAAGGCTTGGCTGAGCCATACTCTGTCTTGACTCAGACTATGGGTCATTATCACCACAGCGGTCGGCTGCGGTGACTCAAAAAAAGTCTGTACAGACTCGGCTTTTTCAAGGGCAATCTGTACAAAATTGGCGTGAGCCTGCCCGCGACAACGGGTAATCACATCCAAACGACTATCAATCACCGTCACCTGCCAGCCTTGCAAATTTGCCATGGTCATCAAAGGTAAACAATCTTGCCCCGCGCCAAAAATTAATAATTGTAGCGGTGGTTGTAGCGTTTCTACAAAGATGCTCAGTTGTTGTGCTTGTTTTTGATAAACATGCAGCATAAAGCGACTCTTACGGCTGGCAGCGCTTTGATTAATCAATTGCCAATCTTGTTGACCCAATTGCGACAACTGCGTCAAGGGCAGATGTTGCCCAACTATAAACTCATCTGAGTTTGAGGTGATAACTGTACCCAGTGTTTGTGGCTGTTTTGTCTGTTTTAATTGCTGAAAACAGGCGAATAATACAGATTGTTCATTCAAAACCAGACGTTCAAATAATACTTGAATGACGCCTTGACAGCCGAGCCCAAAGCCTTCTTGCTCATCATTGGCATCAGCTACCTCATCTTGTGATAGCTGGCTATCGGTTGCGGTATGATAGGTTTTGAGCGTTGCCCCATCTCGCGTTAGCCAAAAGGCTCGCTGAACCAAGTGCTTTTCAAGACAACCGCCACTCACCATGCCTATGGATTGACCATCGGCTAAAATCAACATTCTGGCGCCAGGTTGCCGATAGGCTGACCCTTCGACACTCACCACGGTGGCTAGTACCGCTTCACTGTTGGGCGGTAACTGCTCAAGGGTAGCAAAAATATCAAACAAGTGGTTCATAGCAAATGACAGTGTACCCGATTACAGTAATGGCAACTGGTACAGCAGTTTATCCAAGGTAATGGGATAGTCTCGTACTCTAACGCCTGTGGCATTAAAGATCGCATTGGCAATGGCTGCCCCTGCCCCTGATAATGCCAATTCGCCTATACCCTTGCTATGGAGCGGATTGGCATAGGGGTCAGTTTCGGGTAACATTATTACCTCTAAGTCAGGCACATCAGCATTCACACACACCTGATACTCGGCTAAATCGTGATTACATAGACGACCGTCACGTTTGTCATGGTGAATTTGCTCCATCAAGGCAGCCCCTATACCAAACACCATACCACCAAAACACTGCGAGCGCGCTGTTTTTTCGTTTAAGATACGCCCTGCGGCAAATGTGCCTAGCATACGGCGAACCCGAATTTCACCGGTTACCCGGTGTACCCCGACTTCAGCGAACTGTGCGCCATAGCCTGCATGACGGTATTCTTTTTTGGTTTTACCAGGTTCGATTTCACCATTAGCTACCAAGCCATGAGGGGCATATTGCTGCAAAAAACTGCTCAGCGGTAACTGGGTATCGACTTGTTCCCAATCGAGTACATTATCTTGGTGGTCCACAGAGACCTCAGAATTAAGCCCTGTTTTTTCCGCTAGTTTATCCAACGTATCGGTTAACGTATGGTTAATTTTTTCGCCAATTTTTTCAGCTAGGCTAGGGTCATGCTCAAATTGTCTATATACATTGCCTTGTTTAAAGCCAATGCTATCGGCATGCAGTCCCACACTCTGGGCAATCTTTTCTCGTAGCGCTTCACACGCCAGATAAATAGAACTACCAGCGCTTGATGCTCCCCAGCTACCGCCTGAGCCTGAAGCAGGGGGCAAATCGGTATCGCCAAGTTTGACCTCGACATGGTCAATCGGTAAGCCCAGCATATCGGCAACCACTTGCGCAAAAATAGTATAGCTACCTGTACCGATATCAGTCATGTCAGTTTCGATACGAGCCAAGACCCCAAGCGGTTTGTCAGAGGGCAACAGGCTCACACGGGCTTGCGAGGGTTTTAATTCGTTGCTACGGGCGGCACACGCCATCCCATAGCCAATCAGCCAATCGCCATCGAGGCGACTCGCGGGCGTTTGTGGGCGTTTATCCCATCCAAAGTCTTTTGCTCCTTGCTCCATACACGCTAGCAATTTTCGGGTGCTGTAGGGAATTTTTTTGCTTGGGTCTTCGCTCGGTTCATTGCGTTTTCGCAGTTCGATTGGGCACAGCTTCAGTGCATGCGCCAGTTCGTCCATGGCACATTCGAGTGCCAACTGACCCACCGCTTCGCCAGGGGCACGCATAGAACCTGTTAAGGTAAAATTCATGCGCGCCATTTCGTATTTGATTTGGCGATTGTCACCGCCATACAAAAAGTGGGTAGAAACCGCCACTGGCTCAAAAAACGTTTCTGAAGGTAAATTGGTGACAATGCTATTATGAATAATGGTATGGATTTTACCATCTTTATCCGCCCCCAATGCTACTCGTTGTTCGGTGTTGGTGCGTCTCACGGTAGTTTCCATGACTTGCGGTCGGGTCATGTTCACAAGTACGGGGCGTTTTAAGTCTTTAGCCGCAATGGCTGCCATCACCGACTCGGGTGAAATACCCAGTTTTGAGCCAAACCCGCCACCAACATATGGCGATAGCAAACGGACATCGTCTTCGGGCATATCTAAGGCTTTGGCAAGTTGTATTTTGGAAGAGGCAAGCATTTGGTTAGAGGTATGAAGGGTTAGCTTACCCTCAAACCAACGCGCCAACGAACTGTGTGGTTCCATCGGCATATTACTTTGGCTTGGTGTGGTATAAGTCACATCGACTTTGACTTCTGCTTGCTCAAGCGCTTTTTCAGGTTTGCCAATGTCGTCACTTTTATCGGTTACCCAATCGATAAATTGGGTGTGCTTTTTTTGCTTGTTAAAGTCAAAATGCCCATGTTTTTCATCATTTTCATAGTCAATCTGTAACGCCTTCGCGCCTTCTTGAGCCGCTTCTAGGGTTTCTGCGACCACCAAGGCAATGGGCTGTCCATGATAAAAAACCTCACTTGCCCCTTGCACAGGTGCCATTTTGACACCCCCTTGTTGCGGGTTGCGTAAAAACAGGGGGTCATGAAACACCCCAATCACACCTGCAACTTGTAAGGCGGTATCTTTATGTACTTTTTTTACCTTGCCTTTACCAATGGTTGCGCCGACCATCACCCCATGACACAAGTCGTCAAATTGGTGCTCAGCAGTATATGTGGCTTTGCCTGCGACTTTTAGGTGTCCTTCGATACGGCTCAGTGGTTTGCCAACGAGTTTACTATCGGTCGTATCTAGCCGTGACTCGACAGGCTTGTCCATGGTCATTTTTTTTTCAAGGGGCGATTCGCCAAAAATTTGTGTTAGGCTCATGCACTCACTCCACTACTTAAAGGACTTGATTGATTGGGTTGTTGTAACGCCCGCTGCACAACATGGTGTAAAAGACGCTGTACTAGCACGGTCTTGTATTCGGTTTGTTCATCGGTTTTTGCGTCTTTGAATAGGGTCGCCACGGCAAGCTCAATACTCACGGCATCGCCCGTGCTGCCGATCAATATTTTTTCAATGTCGGTAGTTCGCCACGGCTGACTGCCAATACCGCCAAATGCAAGTCGCACATTGGTGAGTGTGTCATTATCATGCTCAATCACGGCAGCGACGGACACTAAAGCAAAGGCATATGAGGCACGGTCACGCACTTTGTCATAACTATGCACACCTTTTAAAGGTGGCGGTAGAATGATATGGGTAATTAAATCACCTAAATTCAAACAAGTTTCAATATGGGGGGTTTGCTCAGGTAAGCGATAAAATTCAGAAATAGGCACTTGGCGGGTTTGCCCGTCGGCTTGCTGGATAACAATGACGGCATCGAGTAATCGCATTGCCACCGCCATATCTGATGGATGGGTGGCAATACACTGCTCGCTCGTGCCTAAAATTGCTAAGTTTTGATGAAGACCTGCTTTTGCCCCGCAGCCAGAATTGGGCTCACGCTTATTACACGGACTATCAGGCTGATAAAAATAATAACAACGGGTGCGCTGTAGTAGATTGCCACCGGTACTGGCTTTGTTACGCAGTTGCGGCGATGCACCCGACAACAAGGCACGGGCAAGCACCGCATAATCTTGACGAATAACAGGGTGAGCCGCTAATTCACTATTACTAACCATAGCGCCGATTTTTAACCCACCTTCTGGCGTGGCTTCAATTGTATTAAGCGGCAAACGTGAAATATCAATCAGCTGTGTTGGCTGTTCGATTTCGAGTTTCATCAAGTCAAGTAAATTGGTACCCCCAGCGATAAAAAACGGACGCTGCGCCTCAGCCAAATCCCCCTCAGCTAAAGTGGCTATTTTGATGGCGTCATCCACTGAGTTGGCGCGCTGATAATCAAAAGTTTTCATAGCGACACTCCTGTAGCCTGAGCAGCTGCTGTCTGAGTGGCTACGTTATCTGTTTCTGCCGAAAAACCTGTTTCTTGTAATACTTGTTTAATCGCTCGCACGATGTTGGGATATGCCGAGCAGCGACAAATATTGCCACTCATACGCTCAGAGATTTCCTTATCCAATTGTTGTTTAAATTGCGCTGTATCGTTTGATAAAGGCTGCATCAAATCCGCCGACACATGACTTGCCCAGTTTTGGCGGAGCTCTTCAATCATCGCTTTGGTCGAGCAAATTTGCCCAGGGGTACAATACCCACATTGAAAGGCGTCATGTTCCAAAAACGCTTGTTGAATCGGGTCAAGCGCTTCAGGTGAGCCAATGCCTTCAATGGTTTCGATGCTATCGCCTTCGTGCATGACCGCTAGGGTCAGACAGCTGTTGACCCGCTGACCGTTAATCAGCATGGTACACGCGCCACACTGACCGTGGTCACAGCCTTTTTTGCTGCCAGTCAAGCCAAGATGGTTGCGACAGACATCCAGCACCGTGGTGCGTACATCTAGATTCGTCAACGTGTGTTGTTGCTGATTGATAGTAAGTGTTAAGGATTGTGGCATAAAGTTGCTTCTCGTCTAGTTGTTATGGATTTATTTTTAAGTGTCTTATCTAAGATTAACGCATGTTATCAAACTCATTTCTAAAAATTCGCTACGCCTTGCCTACGCAAGGACGATACTAACATTAGAAGGGTTTGTTATTTTTGCGTATGTAGCCATCCCGTTTTTTTGGCAATTTTTTTTTGGTAGTTTCTTTTGCTAATTTTTTTACTAGTTTTTTTGCCAGTCTATTTTGCTAGGTAATTGATTTTATTTTATTTTATTTTTTTAATCAGCTTTTGTATGTTTATCCGTGTAAAAGTCTCAATAAGCAATTTAGCTTTTATAAAATTTTGATGGTATAAGCTTGGATGTTGTTAGCCTTGTTGACACTCGCCTATTTTGTACCAAACAATTTATTAACATGGTATTAACTAGGTAATTTTTTTATCATTATCGTGACTAAAATTGTGACTGCAGAGTTTTATATACCGCATAGACTGTCAACGATTGTCAGACCTTCCCCACTACTTCCTAGTTTTGTGCCGCTCATTGCTCACCGCTTGCCATGATTTTTTGCCTCTGTCATCGCAAAATACGCCGCTGTGTTATCACTTTGGAGGATTCATGCGATTTTTTGCAAAAAAGACTGTATTTTTCAAAAAAAAAGGGTATTATGCCCCCATAAATTTTGAACGTTATATTGTTAGGTCTTGGGTGCAGTGTCATGGCATTTTGGGGTTTTGCGGTATAACGTTTTTGTTTTGGTGTTAGTCATCCTGACTGATATTTTATTCACAAGTTCGAGAAAGATAGCCACAAGCAAATTTTCTTAAACCCTTATCTGAGATGGTAATCCGATATGAGCGTTCACACCCCTGTACACCCTATTTCTCATGCCACTAACGAATATTACTTAACTCGTCAAAGCACGATGGAATCTAATGTTCGTAGTTATCCCCGCAAACTACCGCTAGCTATAGCTAAAGCCCAAGGTATTTGGGTCACCGATGTTGAAGGCAATGATTACCTTGATTGCCTAGCCGGTGCTGGTACATTAGCCTTGGGTCACAATCATCCAGCCGTCAAACAAGCCTTATACGATGTGTTAGAAAGTGGTCTGCCACTGCACACCCTAGATATCACTACACCTGTCAAAGATGCATTTACCGAATCCTTACTGTCTTTTTTCCCAAAAGATTTTGTATTGCAATTTTGTGGTCCGACCGGTGCTGACGGTACAGAAGCGGCAATTAAATTAGCAAAAACTTATACAGGGCGTGACAACGTTATCGCATTTAGCGGTGGTTATCACGGTATGACCCATGGCGCGCTTGCCATGACTGGCAATCTGTCTGCTAAAGAGAAAGTTGGCAATTTGATGCCAGGGGTACAGTTTATGCCCTATCCGCATGAATACCGCTGCCCACTTGGTCTAGGGGGTGAAGCGGGTGTTGATGCGCTGACTTACTACTTTGAAAACTTTATTGAGGATGTTGAAAGCGGCGTGGTCAAACCTGCAGCGGTCATCCTAGAAGCGATTCAAGGGGAAGGCGGTGTTGTCCCTGCGCCCAAAAAATGGCTACAAAAAATCCGTGAAGTGACCGCTAAGCATGATATCGTATTGATTTTGGATGAAGTGCAAGCTGGGTTTGCGCGCTCAGGCAAAATGTTTGCCTTTGAACATGCCGACATCGTGCCTGACGTGGTGGTGATGAGTAAAGCGGTCGGGGGTGGCTTGCCACTATGCGTACTTGCCATCAACAAAAAATTCGACGCATGGGCGCCAGCCGGTCATACCGGTACTTTCCGTGGCAATCAGCTAGCGATGGCAGCATCGATTCAAGTATTGGATGAAATCCGCAGCAAAAACTTGGCAGAAAATGCGCGCATCCGTGGTGAATTCTTGCGTGATGAACTCAGAAAAATCGCCCAAGAATTTCCTTGTATCGGTAACGTGCGCGGTCGCGGCTTGATGACCGGTATTGAGATTGTCGATGAGCGTAAACCTGCTGACCGTATCGGCTCGTATCCTGCTGATATTGACATGGCAAACGCGATTCAAAGAGCGTGTTTTGACAACAAGTTACTGCTGGAAAAAGGCGGTCGTGGCGGTACAGTGATTCGCTTGCTTTGCCCGATTAACATCACGCAAGAAGAATGTGATGCGGTGCTTGAACGCTTTAAAAAGGCAGTGGCTGAAGCCGTGCAAAAAGTACGTGGGTAATTGATTATTGCCTATCAAGACGGTAAAGTTACTGACGTGGCTTTGCCGTTTTTATTATCTGTTTATTTCATTTATTTCATTTTGAGTAAAATATGGAAACCAATGTCGCCAAGACCGAACGCCTGATTCGAGAAATCAATCGGATTCATGGTGAGTATTCACAAGATTATTTCGAAACAGGCAAGGTACCAAAAATCAATCTATCACATACGCTCAAAACCGTCCCTATTGAGCCTATCTTGTCATATCGGCTTAATTTGCATGAAGCGATTAATGATTATTTGGCATTTGCCGATACCCAAAATATCGATTTTTTTTACCGCGTTAAAACGGCTGAAAGTATCTATGACAAAGTCAATCGCTATTTGGCACGACAAAACCAGTACCCGGTCAATAATATTTTAAATGATATTTTTGGTGCTCGGATAATTTTGCCATCGGCTGATGTGACAGACATTATGGAAAAACTGGATGATTGGAAAACAGATTACAGCCTAAAAAATTGGTATTTACGTGATATCGACGGGTATATCGGTGTGCATGTGTATTTTAAAAATGCAAGCAATTTTTATTATCCGTGGGAACTGCAAATTTGGGATAAAAACGATGCCAAAGCCAATATTGTAAATCATCAACTGTATAAGCGTAATTTTGTAAAATAAATTAACCATTTGCTCGTATCACTCTGTTTAATGACAATTTATAGTTAACTCTATCTTAAAAAATGCAAGGACTTACCATGTCAAACTTATCACAGCACCGCCAAGCGTTATTTTGTAATGACAGCCAATCCATTGCCGATTACCAAAAAAATATGAACACTGCGGTGCAAGCCGTCACCGATTGGCTCAAAAACGACAAAATGTACACCGGCGGTAGTATCAAGCAGCTGCGCGCTGAGATTGCTTTTCAACCTTCTAAAGAAGGCTTAGGCTTAGAAGAAGCATTAAAACGCTCAGTCGAATTATTCCTTAATAAAAGCCTAAAAGTGCATCACCCACATTCGCTCGCTCACTTGCACTGCCCAACGATGGTGACCAGTCAAATCGCCGAAGTGCTGATAAATGCCACCAACCAATCGATGGACTCTTGGGATCAAAGCCCAGCAGGGTCACTGATGGAAGTGCAACTGATTGATTGGCTACGTCAAAAAGTCGGTTTTGGTAGCGGCCAAGCGGGCGTATTCACCTCAGGTGGTACCCAATCCAACTTGATGGGCGTGTTACTCGCCCGTGATTGGTGTATCGCTAAAAACTATAAAAATGACGATGGGTCAGAATGGTCCGTACAGCGTGATGGTATCCCAGCCGATGCCATGCAAAAAGTGAAAGTCCTCTGCTCAGAAAACGCGCATTTTAGCGTGCAAAAAAACATGGCAATGATGGGCATGGGGTTTCAATCGGTGGTCACTGTGCCAGTCAATGACCAAGCGCAGATGGATGTTGCCGCACTTGAACACACCATGGCGCAATTGAAAGCCGAAGGCAAAATCATCGCCTGTGTGGTCGCTACCGCAGGCACTACCGACGCGGGCGCGATTGACCCAATCCCTGCGATTCGTAAGCTTACTCATGAGTACGGTGCATGGCTTCATATTGATGCCGCTTGGGGCGGTGCGCTGATTTTATCGAATAACTACCGCGATAAACTTACAGGCATTGAGCAAGCCGACTCTATCACCCTTGACTTCCACAAACATTACTTCCAAAGTATCTCTTGCGGGGCATTTCTGCTCAAAGATGAAGCCAACTATCGCTTCATGCATTATGAAGCTGAGTATTTAAACTCTGCATATGACGAGGAACATGGCGTACCCAACCTAGTCTCTAAGTCGCTACAAACCACGCGCCGTTTTGATGCGCTAAAATTATGGCTCACGGTGGAAGCCTTGGGCGAAGAATTATACGGCTCGATGATTGACCATGGCGTTGATTTGACCCGCGACGTCGCTGATTACATCAAGGCGACTGATGGACTTGAATTGTTGGTAGAGCCACAGTTTGCCTCCGTGCTATTTCGCGTGGTACCCAAAGACTACCCGGCTGAGTTGATTGATAGCTTAAACCAAAATGTCGCCGATGAGCTATTTGCCAAAGGTGAAGCCAATATCGGCGTGACGCGCGTCAGTTACCAAAAGCAAGGGGATGCTCACCAAGATGTGCAATCGCTTAAAATGACCACGTTAAGCCCCATCGCGACGCTTGACAATGTCAAAGCCTTATTGGCTCAAGTGTTGGCGCAAGCCGATGACATCAAAGACCGTATTATCACAGGGGATTATCAGCCTGCGATTGATTGATAAGCACAAAAAAACCGATTCCTTGGCGAATCGGTTTTTTTATTGTAGCACTAACACTGACTGTAATTGACCGTCACATCCAGCGTCGGAATCAGATTTGACTGGGCGGCAAAATCCTCATCTAGGACATTGATAGCAAGCCCGCCCATTGCGGTTTCTTTATATTTTGACATCATATCTCTGCCTGTCTCTTTCATGGTTTTGATGGCTTTATCAAGCGATACCACATGCTGCCCATTGCCTTTAAGCGCAAGCCTTGAGGCATTAATCGCTTTTACTGCCGCCATGGCATTGCGTTCAATACAAGGTACTTGCACCAACCCTGCAATCGGGTCACACGTCATGCCAAGGTGATGTTCGATGCCAATTTCGGCAGCATTGGCACATTGTGCAGGACTACCACCAAGCACATAGGTTAACCCTGCCGCCGCCATCGCACACGCCGACCCGACTTCCCCTTGACAGCCCACTTCTGCGCCTGAGATGCTGGCATTTTCTTTGATAATGATGCCAATCGCCGCAGCAGTTAGCAGAAAATCATGTAACCCTTGCAGCGTATAACTTGGACAAAAATCTCGATAATAATGCATAACCGCAGGTATCACGCCTGCCGCACCATTGGTGGGAGCAGTCACCACACGTCCGCCACTGGCGTTTTCTTCATTAACTGCCAACGCATAAAGATTTACCCAATCCATTACGGCAAGGGCATCATTAAACGCTTTTCGGCTATCGGCAGCGGATAACTGCTGATAAATCGCCTTGGCGCGGCGCTGTACTTGTAAGCCCCCTGGCAAAATACCATCGTGGCGACAACCATCATTGACACAGTCTTGCATGACTTGCCAAATGTCGTTAAGCCCACCCAGCAGCTCATCTTCACTCAAGTTAGCCAGTTCATTGGCTCGAACGACTTGGGCGATTGACAGTTGATTGTGTTGGCAAATTTGTAATAATTCTTTGGCGTTGTTAAAGGGATAAGGTACCGGTTTTTTGACGCTTTCAATCACCGGTTCTTTTGCTTGGGCTTCTTGCTCAGTCTGCACGAACCCGCCGCCGATTGAATAATACGTATTTTGGTAAACAATTTCATTGCCTGTAAAAGCAGTGATAGTCAAAGCATTGGGATGATGGGGCAGCGATACCCTACCATTTAGGATTAAATCTTTGTCAGCAACAAAGTTAATCTCATGCTGCTGATTTAGAGACAGCGTGTTTTGCGCTTGGATATCGGCAATTTTTTGTGAAATAGCGGTGACATCCGTCGTCTGTGGTTGCTCCCCCATCAAACCTAGCATCACCGCTATATCACTACCGTGCCCTTTACCGGTCGCACCAAGCGAACCAAACAGCTCGACTTGCACCCTATCCACCTGCGTCAGTAGCTGCTGCTGTGATAATGCGCTAACGAACAGATTCGCCGCTTTCATCGGTCCGACGGTATGCGAACTTGAAGGTCCAATCCCAATTTTAAATAAATCAAAAATACTGATCACTGATAAATCCTATATGCCAATCAGTTGAAAAATTCAATTATGTTGTATTCATTGTGCTAGATAATCACGGATTGCCCATCTGTGTCAATGTGCTATCGAAAAGTTTATCAAATGATAGATGATGGATGATAGATACTTGCTACACGCATCGCAAATTTGGCAAATAACCGTTGGCAAGGATTAATCTGCTAACGATTCACTTTCTTTACTCGCTAATAAAAGTAGCAGCAATAAACAAACCAAGAAAATCATTATGAGCGCCAGAAGATACACGTTGACATACGCCAGTGGCACGCCCATTTGGTTCAGCATCACCGACGCATTCATCCCCGAGGTGCTAGGTAACACCCAGCGCAAATACTGCAGGGGCTCAGGTAGCATTTGATACGGCCATGAAATCCCTGAGACAAACAGCATCGGCATTGAACTTGCGACCAAGATTTGCATCGCCCGTTCTCGCGCCCCAAACCACACCCCAAGTAGACAGCCCAGCGCCGTTACCGCGGGGAAAAACAGGGCAAGCAGTACCAGTGAACCCGTCAGATTTTGGTTACGGATATAATCATTGTTGGAAAATACCCAGCCATAATAAAAACAGCCGAGCACAAAACCAAAACACGCTAAGCCCAATATTCGCGCAAGCCACGTTTTCATCGAAGCGCGGTGCATGTCTTGCTCTGCCCAAGTACCCACTAGCATTGCTGTGCCCATCAAAAACATCTGCTGCAGAATCAATATCGCAACCGCAGGGACAATGTAGCTGCCATAGCCTTCGGTACGGTTGTATAACGGATTAATCGCCAGCGCAACCGGGGAAATATTGTTTTTGGCAACGGTGATATCTTGCCCGATGGCGACATTTTTTTGGACTTTCGCCCCGGCGGACACGGTGCCGATGACTTCTAAAAACCCCGTTTGTACTTGTTTATTGAGCAAAAAATAGTTACCGTTGGCAAGGATACTCACCTTGGCAGGTTGTCCTGTGGTCACTTTTTGATACAGCCCTGAGGGTATCACCATGTAGCCTGCAATCTTGCCTTGCCACATCAGCTGCTTGGCACTGTTTTCATCATTTACAATGGTGCTTTGGATGCGTGGATTGGCTTGGGCGTAGCTGATAATGGTCTGCGATAGACTTGAATGGTCATAATCCACCACTGCCACAGGGACATGACGCACCACTTCTTTTGAATACGGCCACGGATAAAAAAAGCCATAAATAATCGGGGCTATCAGTAGCATACTGAGCACCCCTTTGTCTTGAAATACGCTGCGCCATACATGCAAAACTTGCAGCAAAAAACCGCGCTCCCAAATGTTTGCAGATTTGCTTACGTTGACTTTGCTGGGCGTTGTCTGGGTGGGCATCAGCGTTGCCCCCATTTTTCAGGCTTCAACAAGGCCTTTTTGGTCAACAAGGCGGCTACCAACAAGGTAATCATGACGGCAATAAAAAATCCGATAAAGCTGCTATAGGCAAACGATGGCGGTGCGCCCATTTGTAATTGGGCGGTTTGCAAGTTGAGATAATGGGTTAATGGCAGCGCATTTGCCCAATGCTGCGCGGCAGGACTCATCGCCAAAAATGGAAACGTCACCCCTGAAAAAGCAAATGACGGCGCGGAGATAAATCCGGTAAATGACAAGCCTTGACGATACGAAAACGTGCCTACTGTGACAATCACCCCAAGCCAAAACGACACCATCATAAACATTAAAAATATCAGATAAGTAATCGCCACAGACGCCAAACGTATGGGGAAAATTTGCATCACCAACGTCAACGCCACCGCTGCCCAAAGCGTATAGGCAAACATCGCCCAAATTAGTTTGCCATTGAGCCCTGCGATAATCAGCGATAGTTTGGGTTTTTCGTGCCCCAGTGTCACAGGATGGTTAGGATTAAAGGGGCGGTTAAAGGCGTGGTTACTGGCATGGCTACTGGCAAATTTGGGGGATGTTAGCGACTGGTACCATTCACCTAGCGTCTTGTCGACCAGCTCTCGCCCAACAGTTGACGCGCCAATCACCATCGACAAAATATGTAGTAAGGCTGGTACCACCGTGACCGCCAAAAATTGCTGATAATTATTGGCAGTATTAAACAGTGCCACACTTTGCGATTGTATCGGTGCATAACTGGTTTTGGTCAGGGTGACATCTTCGCCAATGGCAACTCGCCGCTGCATCTCTGCCCCTGCCGAAAAGGTAGTGACTGCTGTCTGTACCGCTTTTTGTATCATGCCTGAATGCGTGCCATACTGGGCATTGACATTGAGTAGTAAGCGCGAGGTTTTGCCAGCCAGTAGATTGGTTGAAAAATTCTCTGGGATTTCAACCACCGCCATGACATCGGTAGTCTCGATAGCTTGCTGGGCGGCAGCGGCACTGTGAAGACTTTTGACCACAGCAACCTCAGGCGTCGCATCAATATAACGGATAATCGTCGCAGATTGCGCGGAGTGGTCATTGTCTATGACCGCAATCGGAATCCCGACTGCCATGCCTTTGCTAAAAATCCACCAGACCAAAAATATCAATACGATGGGCATCCAAAACATCAAGGAAAAATCCCAGCGATTTTGCACCAAAAAATCCCATTCACGGCGCGCACTGTACCAAAACGCCGCAAAGAATTGCACAAAACCTGAGCGGTTATCAAACTGCGCATGACGCTCATGGTCACTAGCACCAGTGCTGGCACTAGCACGGTTACTGTCACTGGCATTTGGCACAGCGGACGATGTCGGTGACGGTTTAGAGCCCTTGTTTGATGTCAGTTTTGATGTCTGTTTTGATGTCGATTTTGATGCCATAGTTGACTTCATTGTGTCTGGGTTGGCTGCTGGCTTGCCGGTATATCAACCAATACGGTCATGCCCTGTCTTAGGCGTGTATCTGACTGGCTCGGACGCGCACGAATCTCAAAGGTACGCATATCAAAGCCGTCTTTGCTGTTGGTGGGGCGCCACGTGGCAAAATCTGATAGCACGGAACTTGCGTACACTTTAAACACTTGGCGGTAAGGCTGATTGTTGACCGATAACGCAGGAACCGTACCGCTAAATTCACTACCGACTGCAAAATGGTTTAGGTTATTTTCGGTAACGTTAAGCACCACCCATTGGTCTTTGGGGTCGACAATGGTCATCAGTGGTACGCCCTGTCCAACCACTTGACCTGGTTTGACAATCACGTTGTCCACGATACCGGCAATCGGGCTTTTAAGATTGGCTTCTTCTTTGGCAACCATCGCTTCTTTAAGCTTGCCTTCTACTTGGCTGACTTGCGCTTGCGCGGCGGTTTTATCTTCACTGCGCGCGCCCGTTTTGGCTAACTCATATTGGGCTTTGGCAATTTTGGCTTTATCGACACTGGCGACATAGTTGGTATAGGCTTCGTCACGTTTTTGCCGTGACATCAAGCCTTCTGCTGCGAGTCGGTTGATACGCTCATAGGTGACTTTAGCAAGGTCAGCCGCGGATTGGGCAGCATCGTACTGATATTTTGCCATTTCAATCTCTTGCGGTCTTGCGCCATTGTTGGCTTTGTCCAGTTGGCTTTGGGCTAACTCTTTGCCTGCTTGTGCTTCTTCGACCTTGGCATTAATCTCTGGGCTATCCATATCAATTAGGCGTGTGCCGACGCTAATTTCATCGCCTTCTTTAACATAAATATTGGCAATACGACCGGCAACTTTGGCAGCGACGGGCGTTTGCTTTACTTCCATATGCCCTTGGATGGTCACAGGCTCGCTGCGCGTTTCGCGCTTGTCTTTGATTAGCCCCCATGCGACCAGTCCAATCAGCCCAAGGATAATCAAGGCTATAATGATGGTGCGAATTTTACTGGGTTTTTTGGTAGGCGGCATGTAATGGCTATCCGACGTAGCGGCTGACAGGCTGTCCTCTGCGTGCGGCTCATCGGCAGCTTGAGCGTTGATCGCTGCATTAGCATTATCCGCAGCGCTGTCCAAAGTGTTGTCTTTAGCGTTGTCTTTAGCGTTGTCCATCGCATTGTCTGGTGTTGGGTTTTGTGGATCAGCCATACGGTAAGCCTACTGGTGAAATAAAGACACGGGTTGAAATAATTGATTAGTTCTTACGATGTTCAAAATAAATCGCGGGTAGCTTGACGTCCGCTGCCTGCATATAACGGTTAAACTCTAGCGGCGTACCGCAGCTTTGCATCAAGTCTGCCATTGCCTGCACATAATCATTTGCCGCTTTGGCTTGCTCGGTTTTGGCTTTTTCCAAATTGGCTTCGGCTTGCATCACTTCTACGGCCGTGTTGACGCCTTCTTTAAAACCAAGCTGACGAAAGCGCAGCATCTCACTGGCAAGCTCAATATTGGTATTTAAGGCAATAAAATTATCGCGTGCATTGTTGACTGTTTGCCAATTTTTTTCTACCAATAACATAATATTATCATTGACATCCACTTGGCTAAATTCGGCTTGGTGCAGCTTGGCAAGGCTAGATTGGGTGCTAATGCGGCGATCTACCCCACCCCACAATTTCCAGTTGGCAGACACCCCGGCAATCCAATTTGGGTCAGCGTCGATTTCCGAGCGACCAAAGACGGTGACATTGGGTTTGTAGGCGGATTCACTAAATTCATGTAGCGCTTTGGCTTGGTTGTATTTGGCGGCCACCTTATCAAAACCTGGGTGATGCATTTTAGCCTGCTGCTGAAAATAACTCAGTGGCGGCAACGGCTTGGTGGATACAAATAAAGGCGATGTTGGTTTGATAAAATACGGCGTGCGCAGTAACCGCTGTAGCGCGGTCATGGCAAGCTCAGCATCGTTCAGCGCTTTGCTATTTTCGTATTCAGCATCGGCTAAGGCTTTTTTGGCTTCCAAACGCTCGACTTTTGAAATCAGCCCCACATCGAGTGCGCGCTGTGCGGCATGGTCGGTGGCACGAATCGCATTGAGCGCATCGGCGCGTAGATACGCTGCCATGATGGCAAGCTGGGTTTGAAAATAGCGTTTGGTAAGCGTGGTGTATTGTTCATCCAGTGACAAGTCAGCATCGGCACGGCTTTCATCCGTCATACCATTGAGCAAACTGGTCACTGCTTCGGTTTTATGTCCGTTATAAGCAGACCACAGCACGGTGACATTTGCGCCTGTTCTATTTTTGTCGACATTGGCAGGGATGCTATTGGGAATCGGGTCGGTGATTAAACCACCGATATCTACTGCCGTAGTAGGCAGTGGCAAAGTGATGGGCAAATTGCCAATATTGTTATTGACTGCGTTGTCAATGGCTAGGTTGTTTTTAATGCCCGTGGTATCTACATTGTCATCCACATGTAAATGCGTGGCACTGGCACCCAGATACACAATCGGTTTGTTTAAGCCTTTGGTTGACTCAGCTCGTAGCTCATTACTCACGATTGCCGCATTGTCTGCCGCGACTTTGGGTGATACTTTAACTAGGTACTGCTGCGCTTGTGCCAGTGTCAAATTACTGGGCACATCTAGGCCATAACTTGGCGGATAAGGCACCCCATTATTGATAGTAGGATCGTAGCTGAGCCCAGCTACTTTGCCACCTTTGACTTCATTGGCGCGGGTCGCGGTTTTTTTCGATGGCGTGTCTGCTGATGGTGCGTCCGTGACAGGGCTAGCATTGAGTACAGGCTCAGGATTGGGCGGGGTATTGATTACCGGCGTAAACTCTGCGATGTCGCCACTGGTACTGGGCTGCAATCTGCTAGTGGGCTTTATAGTTGCCGCTGCTGGTGTGGTTTTAGCCGATGTTTTAACAGAATTTTTAGCCGATGTTTTAGCTGATGTTTTAACAGGCGGCTTGTTAGCATTTTTAGTGGGACTACTGGTCGTTTTGGTGGTTTTTGTCGTGGTCGTGGTTTTTGTTGTAGTTTTTGTCGGGGTCGTTTTGGTAGTGCTGGGTTTGTTGACCGTGGTCGCGGCAGTCGCAGCATCGGCGGCCAAAGACAAGGACAAATTCAACGAAACCATTGCCACCGTAAACGCAGACAGGGTAAGCACGCGTGATAGTGGCTGCAGAGGATGGCTTACTGGGTAAGTCGATGGTTTGATGGATTGATGTAATTTCATACGACTCGCTAATAACTTGCCTATGGCTTTGCCGCAACATAACAACCCCGCAAGCCGTCAATTACCCTAGTAATTGATGCGGTCGTCGTTATGATGCCCGTATTACCAAAAAACTGTCTTATTAAATAATGCCTAATTAAATAATAATGAAATACCAAAGTGAGCACTAACTGTCATTTTGTATATTAACTAAAGTATAAGATTGTAAAAAGAAAAAAATGACCCGTCAATCTACACTTGTCATATTAACAATATTGTAGTTTTTTTAATAATATGGCTCATTAAGCCTCACATCATTACTGTTTATTTTTATTTAACAAAGTAAAAATATTTCTCAATCCAAGTAGTCACACAAATCAAACAAGTTAGCCTACCGCTATCGTTTAGGCATGCTAAAATTCTTAAAAAACCCTCGTTGTTTTTAATGCAGTTACTTTTACCAAGTTATTTTTGCCAAGCTACTTTCACTAAATTACTTTTACCAAATAAGTACCGCACTTAGCTACAATCCCAATTTAAAAAATAGTGAAATCGCTGAAGACCTTCGACTAAGTAATCCAGTTAAACTTATACCCTAATGATGAATCAACTCGCTCAAATCCCCCTTGCCCAACGTGTCCGCCCAAAGTCGCTTGACGAGGTGATCGGACAAACCCATTTGCTCGGCGCCAACGCACCGATTCGTCGTATCGTTGAGCAAGGTTACTTGCCATCGATTATTTTGCATGGGGAAGCAGGCATCGGCAAAACCACCCTAGCCATGCTATTAGCCGATGCAGTAGGTCGTCCTTTTCGCCCGCTCTCGGCTATCAATGCAGGGGTCAAAGAGCTGCGTGAAGTACTGACAAAAGATGACGGCTTGTTTGGCGAGCCGCCGGTGGTATTTGTCGATGAGATTCATCGGTTTAACAAAGCCCAGCAAGATGCACTCCTCGGCGCGGTTGAGTCAGGGGACATTACTTTAATTGGTGCGACCACCGAAAACCCCTCGTTTAGTGTCAACAATGCGCTATTGTCTCGTTGCCAAGTGTATCGGCTCAACCCCTTGAGCGAAGATGAAATCAGCCAAGTACTACAACGTGCCATTGAAGATGATGCAGTTTTTAAACAATTTAAGATTGAAATACAATCAAGCCAAGCGATTTTTGCGCTATCGCAAGGCGATGCGCGTAAGGCGTTGAATTTACTTGAACTTGCCATTCAATCAAGCCCCAATTTTAAGCAAGGCAGCCAATCACCGATTGTGGTGACTGATGACAGTGTCATCGCGGTCGCAGGTGCAAGCCTGGTACGCTACGACAAATCAGGTGATGGCCATTATGACCTAGTATCAGCGATGATTAAATCAGTCCGCGGCAGTGACGCTGATGCGGCATTGTATTGGATGGCGCGGATGCTGACAGCGGGCGAAGACCCTGCCTTTATTGCGCGGCGGTTGGTGATTTTGGCAAGTGAAGATATCGGACTTGCCAATCCCAATGCGTTACTACTTGCCGATACTGCCTTGCGAAGCGTGCAAAGCATCGGTATGCCTGAAGCGCGGATTATTTTGGGGCAAGTGGTGGTGTATTTGGCGACATCGCCGAAGTCCAATTCTAGTTATCAGGCGATCAATAAAGCGATGCGGCTGGCTGAAAATGACCAATCGCCTGTACCGCTACATTTGCGTAATGGCGTCACCAAGCTGATGCGCGCCGAAGGTTATGGCGCCAATTATATCTATCCGCATGACTACCCCAACCATTACCACCCCCAGCAGTATCTGCCTGATAACTTGCTGGGCACACGGTTGTTTGACTTTGCTGATAATGCCAAAGAACAGCAAACCTATGCCTTTATACAGTGGTTAAAAAGCAGCGGCTAAAGGGCAGTCTTTGAAAAGCGGCGATTAAAGCGCGATGATTAAAGCGCGGCGGCTAAAAAACCCGTCAAAGCAGACAACGAATGATTTAGCGCAGCCCGATGAACCCTATTCTGTAATACCCAGTATATCACCAGCAATAAGAACACCAACAAAAACCCAAGCTGAATCCACAAAAAATAACGATGCTTAAAGCCCAATCGGCGCAGCTTGGCATGGCTATAACTGCCCTTATCAAAGTTGGTATGTTGATGCCTTTGCCATTTGCCCGAACGATAATAGTTTTCTACATCCGCAAGCAATCTTGGGACACTGGCGCTATCAAATTGCGCAGTTTCAAAATAGTCTAGCAGGGGGCTGATATCATCGACATCATCCATATCATTAACGCTATCTAAATTGATGCAGTGCATTTTCCAGTGCCCAAACAGCGCATTGGGCACCTGTCCCTGCTCGATGACGCGAATATTTTTGTGTCTTTTATCGGCTTTGATTTTGTCAAATAGCTGGGTGATAGTGGGCTCACTACCTTCCATATAGTGTAGAAAGTTGCCTTGCTTGAGAAATAGTACGCTATTGACATTTGCCTGGGTGTTGCGCGCGACTGACTGACGATAGATATCAGGCAACGTCATCGTATGCAAACTTGCTTGTAAGGTGATTTTGCTCGTGTAGATAAGATAAAAGACTGACATCACAGGATCCTTAGATAAATAAATCGGTTAGACGTCTATGACTTTTAATAGCGTTTTCTTCAAACGTATTAAGAATGTAATTTTTATTAATTATTAAGTAATAATATACCAGTTTTTTTTAATTTTTGCTCAAAAATTATACAAAATCAGCACTTTTTGTTAAATTTTTCAACTAATTTATCCGCATGTTTTATCTGAATGCGCTACCAACGTCTATGGCTATCAATATTTCGCTGCTTAGACTAACTGAGTTAATGCTATAATAGCGATCTAATAAAAAATGAGCGCCTGTGCTAGCTTCACCCAATTTAATGAAGTGATTGTTAAGATTAATTTAGACAATAGTTTGAACAATACATACTAGCTGATAGCGCTTATTTTCTGTCCCTATTTTTCAATCAGTTTTTTAATCAATGTTATTTTAATAAATCGCTAACAAAGGCACTTTTATGGCATTTAATACAACGGCAGAAATTATCGATGACATCCGTGCAGGCAAAATGGTCGTTTTGATGGATGATGAAGACCGTGAGAACGAAGGCGACTTGGTGATGGCCGCCACCCATGTACGCCCAGAAGATATTAACTTTATGATTACCCATGCGCGTGGCTTGGTGTGTTTGACCATCACCGCTGACCGCAGTGAACAGCTCAATTTACCGCTTATGTCGGATAAAAATGGCGCTAAATTTAGCACCAACTTCACGGTATCAATCGAAGCGGCAGAAGGGGTCACCACAGGTATCTCAGCAGCGGATCGCGCCAGAACCATCCAAACAGCGGTATCTTCGACTGCCAAGCCAGAAGACATCGTACAACCTGGTCATGTATTCCCGATCGTGGCACAAAATGGCGGTGTGCTACACCGTGCCGGTCATACTGAAGCCGGCTGTGACCTAACACGCTTGGCAGGACTTGAACCTGCGGCAGTGATTTGTGAAATTATCAAAGAAGATGGCGAAATGGCGCGCCGTGATGACCTAGAGATTTTTGCCAAAGAACATGGCTTAAAAATCGGTACCATCGCCGATTTGATTAATTACCGTATTGCCAATGAGCAAACGGTAGAAGCCATTGCCAATTACCCCATGCAAACTGAGTTTGGTGAGTTTACTGCTTATCGTTTTAAAGAAAAAAATTCAGAGGATACCCATTTGGCACTGGTCAAGGGCAACCCACAAGAAGGCGTGAGCACTGTGCGGGTGCATAGCTTCCAGCCATTGCGCGATTTATTCACCGTGCAGCTACCCAACAGCGGTAAGAGTAATTGGGATATCCATGCCTCACTCAAAGAAATTAGCCAATCCGAGCGTGGCGTGTTTGTCTGGATTGGGCATCAACAAGCAATTGATATGGGCGAAGCGCTCGATAACTTTGTCGCTGACAAACCCAACTCACCGCTTAAACACCAACCCTACCGCAGCATTGGGGTTGGTTCACAGATTTTACGTTATCTGGGCGTGCGTGATATGCGTTTGCTGTCATCACCGCTTAAATTCAACGCGTTATCAGGGTTTAACCTAAACTTGGTCGAAACCGTTGCCAACCCAAACCACAAAGAGTGATTTACGAGATAGCAATTTATCAGACAAAAAAGCCACCAGCATTGCAGCTTGTGGCTTTTTTTTAACAATTTTAGTAACAGTTAAACCGTATGACTTTCTAACTCGGCAAGTTGTTGGCGTTGACCATCAGAAATCGGTTGTTTGTTTTTGCCGTTTTGGTCAAAAAATACAATGACGGACGACACGGTAGCGACGACTTTTTGCTGGGCCGTGCTAAAGTAAACATACTCATGGGTCAAGCTGGTATTGCCTATTTTTTTGGCACGAATGCCAATCCAAAGCACATCGGGGAAAGTGACCGAATTCAAATACTGGCAAGATGACGAAGCAAGCACGGTGTAAGTTTGTAAGTTAAACATATCAACTTGTTCAAGGTAGTGGATACGTGCGCGCTGGGCATAGTTGTAATACACCACGTTATTGACGTGATTGAACGCATCCATATCGCCCCATTCCACTTTTTGCTCATAGATAACAGCAAAGCCTTTTAATGGGTGATTGTGTTGTTGGGCGATATCCTTGCGGGCGGCATCACTCATTGGGGGATTGGACATATATTTCTCTCTCTCATACGGTTACTGTTTAACACAAGGTAAAAACTATTGAATCACTAGCGCAGTCGCATTAACCCTTGCTGCTGGGTTGTGGCGACCAATTTGCCATTTTGCCAAAATTGACCGTGGTTTAGGCTTTTTGACTGTGACGTGGTATCGCACCACATGTTGTAGAGTAACCAATCATTCATATCAAATGGGCGGTGAAAATGCATACTATGGTCGATACTTGCCGCTTGCAATCCTTTGGTCATAAAGCTAATCCCGTGTGGCATCAGCCCTGTACCAATCAAATAAAAATCAGAAGAAAATGCGAGCAGTGCCTGTTGCACTTGAATTGACTGTTTACTCAGCTGCGGAATACGTAGCCAGTTGGCTTGGCTTGGTTTCATGATTTTTGGATGAATCGGGTCACGCGGCTGTATCGGTTTAATTTCGATATGACGCTGGCGCATATAGCGTGCTTTGAGCGCATCGGGGATTTTGCCTACCACTTGGTCTTTGAGCTGCTGCTCGGTCAGTAGCGTGTCCGGACTTGGAAAATTCGGCATGGTTTCTTGATACTCAAGCCCTTCTTCGAACGGTGAAAAAGACGCCATCATGGTAAAAATTATGCTCGGTTGGTTATCGTCATCATATTGGCGTGCTGTCACTTGACGTGAAGCAAGGCTACGACCATCACGTAATTTCTCGACTTGGTAATATACAGGCTTATTGATATCGCCACCGCGCAAAAAATAGCCATGGAACGAGTGGCAAGGTTTTGAATGCTCCACAGTATGGCTGGCGGCCATCAATGCTTGTCCCAGTACTTGCCCACCAAAAATACGCGCACCCACATAGTCGTGGCTTTGCCCAATAAATACATTATCTTGATACGGCACGAGGGTTAAGGTTTCCAATACCTGCGTGACTAATTGTTGCCAAATCGCTTGCGGCTCAAACTGCTGCGTTACGGCTGTTACGGGCACCTGTGGTTGGTGAGTGATATCAATGGTATGGGTATGGTTTATATCTTGCTGGCTTGCCATAGACGCTCTTATCATTAACGTTATTTTGGGTAGATAAAATGGATTAAAGTCACTCATTATACAAGAATTTTTGAGTGATAAGGTTTAGAAATTCATCAATCTATGGCATGATAAGACATATTTTAAACCTTGTATTTATCTTTAAAAAACTTACAAAAAAACTCACGCAATCACTAGGCATACTATGAATCACGTAGGGAAAAATTCAGGCACTACCCAAGCGAACAGCAAAGGTACCCATCCTGCTGCGACCCCGCTGTTAAAAAATCTATACCGACAAGTCTCTGGCAAATTATTGGGGCTCGCCGTCAAATCCAAACTTATCGGTGACATCCCCAATATTAGCGAAGCTAGCACCCATGGTGGCGATGATAAGCTACCGCCAGCTAGCGATAACTTAGCAAGCGCCAATACCAATATGGATATCGATAGCGATACCTCAAGCCAGCGACTCACCTTTTATGTGCTCAAAGAATATTCTCGTAGCAACAGTATTTTAATTGACCTAGAAACCAAACAATACGACCTACCCCCTGCCCTAGCCAATGTCATCGATCGGGCGCATGGTATTGATGAAAATACCGCAATGATTTTTTTGCATCACCATAAAACAGAAAAACTGTCTCATGACAGCGCCGTATTTTCACCTCGCCTATTACGCTTGATTGAAGCCGTCGAGCAATACCCAACGCTACACATTGATTTTATCCCTGTCACTATCTTGTGGGGACGCGCACCAGAAAAAGAAGATTCGCTGTTTAACCTCCTCACCGCTGATGAATGGCAAGTGCCCACCATCAGTAAACAGCTATTTAATATCGGGGTCAAAGGGCGAGATACCTATGTGCAGTTTCACTCACCCAAAGACCTGCGTGGCATCATCGAAGATGAGATTAGCAAAAACCCTGCGCTGCAATCAGGTAGCCTAGCATCCACTGATGATGCTAGTGAAGACCGCCAGCATTTACACACCATTACTGCACGGGTACAGCAGCGTTTAGAAGGTTATCTGGATAAACAACAAGAAGCCATCTTGGGTCCTGACTTATCAGACCGTCGCAATGTGGTCGATAAAATTCTGTATACCCCTGCCATTCAGCATGCCATCAATATCGATAGCAAAGAAAACTCGCGTGAACTCGCCAAAAGCCGAAAACTGGCGCGTGGCTATTTGAACGAGATAGCCAGTGATTACTCGTATGCAACCGTGCGCTTTTTTGACCGCTTTTTGACCTGGCTATGGACACAGTTGTATGACGGGGTTGAAGTGGCGCACTTTGAGCGGGTACGCGAACTGGCATCCGACCATGAAATCATCTATGTGCCTTGCCACCGCAGTCACATGGACTATCTGCTGCTGTCATACGTAATTTATAAACGTGGGTTACGGGTGCCCTACGTTGCCGCAGGCGAGAACCTAAACATCCCCGTGCTAGGTCAAATACTACGTAATGGCGGCGCTTTCTTTATGCGTCGCAGTTTTAAAGGCAATCCGCTATACTCTGCGGTGTTTCGTGAATACGTGCATAGTATGCTGATGCGTAACACGCCGATTGAGTACTTTATCGAAGGTGGACGCTCGCGCTCAGGTCGCTTGTTACCGCCCAAAAAAGGAATGCTAGCGATGACGGTACAAAGCCATCTACGCCAAGCGGGCAAACCGATTGTCTTTATCCCGACCTACATCGGTTATGAACGTATTATGGAAGGCGGCACTTATGTGGGTGAGCTTAAAGGTAAACCCAAAGAATCTGAGTCGTTATTGGGTCTGTTAAAAGCCAGTCGAAAAATTGAGCGCATCTTCGGTCATGTGCATGTCAGTTTTGGTCAGCCGCTGTATCTAGCTGATTTTATGAAAAAATTTGAGGTTGCCCCAAATACCCTACCCAAAGACCGTACCGATAGTGATATGCCTGCCAATGTCACTCACATGATTGACAATTTGGGCATCAAAATCATGCAGCGTATCAACCGCTCTGCGGTGCTTAACCCAGTCACTTTGCTATCTTTGGTACTGCTCGACACGCCTCATGGTGCACTCGATGAGCAAAGCTGTCGTGAACAGTTGGCGCTGTATCAACGTATCGCAGAAAAAATCCCGTATGATGATGATGTATCAATCACCCAGCAAAGCCCAGAATCCATTATCAATTATGGTGTCAAGCTTAAACTCATCGAGCGCACCCCCCATGTGCTCGGGGACTTGATTCGTATTGCGGACGGTCAAGCACCGCTACTGAGCTATTTTCGCAACAATATTTTGCATATTTATATCATCGCGTCACTGTGTGCCTCATTGATACAGCGTAATGGCACCATGAGCCTAAACACCATTGAGCGGGTGGTAGGTATCATGTACCCCTTCTTGCAAGCAGAGTTGTTTTTGAAATACCCACTGCGCACCCTAAATGACACTTTGCGTGAGCATATCGATACGTTGGTCGAAGAAAACATCATCGTCGATAAAGGGATGAGCCCCGAAGGCCATCGTATGCTGACCACGCCAGAGCCGAATACCCGTAGCTATCAGCAGTTGACAGTGCTTGCCAACTCAGTTGAGCAAAGTTTAGAGCGCTACTTTATGGTACTTGCGCTGCTGAGTCAGCAAGGCTCAGGCAAACTCACCAAAGATCAAGTGATTGATTTGGGTCATCTGCTCGGTCAGCGCCTATCCGTGCTATACGAAGATGACATGCCAGATTTCTTTGACCGTGCCTTGTTTACTAGCTTTATGGATGCGCTAGAGCGTTTGGGCTATATTACGGTGTCGGCTAGCGGGGTGATTGAGTTTGATGCTCGCATTCATACCATGGCAAAAAGCGCGCGATTTATCCTTAATATGGACGTGATGCATATCTTACAGCAAATTTCACAACTGACTGATGAGGAAATCAAACGCACCTTGACTGAACTGCAAAACAAAAAGCAACGCAAATTTAGTCGTAAAAAAGCTTAATGCCACCAAAAAATAAAAAACCGTGTTGCAATAACACGGTTTTTTTGCCTGCAAATCAGCCTAGCGACGCTGCTCGACAATCAGTGAATCAATGCGGCTATTTTGTAGTTGGCGCTGGGCTTGTGCCGCCATCTCTGGGCTACTCATGGCGCGAGAGATAACTTGATAGACAGTTTGGTCATTGCTTAAGCGTTTTTTGACGATTTGGGCATCCACCCCTGCCATTAGCACTTCAGCACGGCGTTTATCCGCATCATCAGCATTATCAAAGCTATTGATTTGCAAGATATAAGTCCGCGTAGGCTCTTCATTGCCAATCACTATGGCATCGGCACTGCTTTTGTCATCGGCAGCTGTGCTGGTGTCTATCGTACTATCGTTGGCTGAAGCGCGTGGCTTGGTTCCGTTATCATCAGACAACAACGGATTATCGACCACGCTGACATTCGCTGATTTGGTCGCACTGGTGCTGTCAGCCTGGGTCAACACCACATCAGGCTGCGCCGAGACTGGCTGACTAGCAGCAGCCTCATCGGGGACTGCACTGACCTGCTGTTCTTTGAGTAAGTCATAGAACTCGTAGTTATTGGTTTTGGGTTTGTCTTGCACCTTTGGCTGCACCATCGGCGCTTCGTCGCTGCTCGTGGTTTTGCCTTGGTTAAATGGATTCCACAAATAAACAAACAGACCAATCCCCACGGTCAATATCATGCCCACCAACATGGCAGCAAAAAACGACATCGTGCTTGGCGCTTTACGCGGGGTCGCTCCTTTGGGTCTTGCCATCATCATCTCCTACGACATGGGATACGGTAATATTACAGCGTTTTTAGCGTATCCTAATCATATCACATACTGGTTGGTGCCGTTAATCCCAACAAAATTAAGCCATTTTGAATCACTTGGCGTACCGACTTTGATAACCGCAGACGCGCTTGCATCAAGTCAAGCTCGTCTTGGGTTGGGGTTTCGCCATCTTTAGGTAAGATACGGTTGTCGTTGTACCAACCGTGGAACAAGCTTGCCAAATCTTTGAGGTAATTGGTCAATAAATGCGGCTCATAATTAACGGCAGCACGGCGTAGCACCTCAGGGTAAGAAGCCAGTAAGCTCAATAAATCCGTTTCAGCAGGTTGGGTCAACAGATGCTGGTGTGCTTTGCCGGCTTTGTCATCGACCTTAATACCGCGCTCTTCAGTACGCTCAAGCACACGGCAAATACGCGCATGCGCATATTGAATATAATACACTGCATTATCTTTGGTATGGGATTTGGCAAGTTCTAAGTCAAAGTCAATGTGCTGTTCTGGTTTACGCGCGACATAATAGAACCGCGCAGCATCATTGCCGACTTCTTGACGCAGTTCACGTAAGGTCACAAACTGACCTGAGCGTGATGACATCTGGATTTGCTCTGTACCGCGCCATAGGGTGACAAACTGCACCAAAATCACATCCATACGCTGGGCATCGTAGCCCATCGCCGTTAATGCCGCTTTCACGCGTTTGATGTAGCCGTGGTGGTCTGAGCCCCAAACATCAATAATTTTGTCATAGCCGCGGTCAAGCTTGTCTTTGTGGTAGGCAATATCCGAGGCAAAATAAGTAAATTGACCATTGGCACGGCGGATAACACGGTCTTTTTCATCGCCAAATTCGGTGGATTTAAACCACAAGTTGCCGTCTTTTTGGTATAAAAACCCCCGCTGCTCTAATAATTCCAAAGCAGGCACAATGGCATCTTGGATTGATTTTTCGCTAAACCATTGGTCAAAATGGACATTAAAATCCGCCAAATCATCTTGGATATCTGCCAAGATGGTACTAAGTGCGGCTTCATGAAAAATCTGATAGTTATCGCCCAAATTGGCTTTGGCATTGGCAATCAGCCCGTCAATATGGGCTTCTTTATCACCTGACACACATACTTTTTCGCCGTTGGCATCGATTTGGTACTGGGCATCGGCAGGTACATTGAGTAGCATATGTTCCCAGGCGGTTTTTAGGCTATCGCCATGCTGTTTTTTGATGGGTTTGGCAATATCTTTGACATAATCGCCTTGGTACGCATTGGTGGGAAATACAATTGGCTCACCGCACAGCTCAAGGTAGCGCAAATAGGTACTGGTTGCCAAAATATCCATCTGACGACCCGCATCATTGACGTAATACTCACGCCCGACTTGGTAGCCAACCGCCTCTAGCAAATTGGCCACGCTCATGCCAAACGCAGCGCCGCGACCGTGACCCACGTGCAGGCTTGAGGTTGGGTTGGCAGAGACAAACTCAACTTGGATTTTTTGACCGGCAAATTCTTCGGATGTACCAAAGTCGCCTTTTTGCTCCATGATGGTGTCTAAGATAGCAAAACGCGCGTTATCATCTAAGAAAAAGTTAATAAACCCCGGTCCTGCGATCTCGACTTTGCTAATCATGTCCGAGGCAGGCAGCATCGCCACGATGGTTTGCGCCAGTTCACGCGGGTTTTTCTTGGCAGTCTTGGCAGCTATCATAGCAAGGTTACTGGCAAAATCGCCGTGCGCTTGGTCTTTGGTGCGGCTGATGGTGCTGTTATCAACCCAATCGATTGGCAAAATTTGCTGTTGTTTTAGTGATTCCACCACTAATGCTAAGGCTTGCGAAATGACGGGTTGTTGTTCTGACATGGAAATTCTCTTTGTTGGCTTACAGGTTTTGTTGCAGGATTGATAGCTAAAAAAGCACGATAAATCAATGAATCACCACCGATTTGAGGCTATCACTCGCTCACAATCGAGGGAGATTGATTTTGGCGTTCAATATACCAATTTTTGATGGTTTTTTCATTATAATCCTGTCAAAAGATACATGCCATTACAAGGAAACGCGGTTTTTTGGCGTATAATACGGGCTAAAATTTTGTAATGTCTGATGACAATCATAGGATAATAACATGTTTGTTTTAGTCTCTAGTGAGTTAATCACCAAACTTGGTATGTATGTGCTGCTGCCTATCTTTATCGCGTTTTTATTTTTTATCATGTACGATATTTCCAAGAAAAACAATGCAGGCAAACAAGGCACATTTTGGATTTTTTTGGCATTGGGCGGCGGTTTTTTTGGCTTTCTTATCAAAATGGTCTTGGAGTGGTATTTTAGTAGGACGCTTTAAAGTCTCCTACTCTAAACCTTACTAGCCTAAAACGCCATTACCTCAAACTGCATTACCCTTGTTACTTGTTCATGTACCGTTACGGTCGTTTGGCTATCATCACTGCACGGGTCGGGCGTTGATAGCCCTCGATGGTTTTGCTGCTATCCTTGGGGTCAAGAAAATCGCTTAAAGATTGATAATCCATCCAGTCGGTTTTGCGTTGTTCATCCGTCGATGTCACATCCACATCGACACAGCGCACCGCTACAAAGCCTACTTTGTACAGCCACAGCGACAGTGCCGCAACTGACGGGATAAAATAGACGTTATTCATCTGTGCATAGCGCTCACTTGGTACCAGCACGGATGTCGCATCCCCTTCAATCACCAAGGTTTCTAGTACCAATTCTCCGCCTTTTGCTAGCTGATTATATAATTGCTCAAGATGCTCAAACGGTGATGCGCGGTGATATAGCACGCCCATACTAAACACGGTATGAAACAGCCCTGCTTGCCCGCTAGTCAAGCTAGGATTGGGCAAGGCTTCAAGCGGTACGGGCACATAGTGCACCCTGTTGCGTCCAAAATCGTTACGGTCAGCGTCTCTGACGAAGTGCCGAATCGCCATAAACTGGTGATAAAACAGACACGATGGGTCAATCACAATCACCGTGCTTGCCCCTGCGCCCGCCATACGCCAGCCGTGATAGCCCGAACCGCCACCCACGTCTAGCACGCGTTTGCCGTGAAGTGGGCTGATATGCGGCAATACCCTATCCCATTTCCAATCACTGCGCCATTCGGTATCAATATGGATTTGCAGGTCATCTCGACCCAGTAAAAAACCGCCTTTGCGCCACGGCATCAAACGTTTGAGTAGCGCATGGGTTTGCTTGTATTCATTCTCTTGCCAATCAAATGCTACGGTGATACAGGGTTGATTCAACTCTACTTGCGCGTTGTCAACTACGGGCAAGCGCTCAATGAGCGATTGATAAAATGGCGCATGGGCGTAGCGTGATTTGTCTTTGATGGTAGCCAGCCAATTAGGCAACTGGGCAAGCCATTCATTGGCAACTGGGTATTTTTCCGCCAATTGCAGCAAGGTAAGATAGACGTCGGTTTCGGCAGTTTTGATGGTAGCATTCATGGTTGACTCTTTTAGCAATGACAGGTTTTTATTGTTTAAGGGCAATCATCACTTAAACGCAATAATCGACGCAAAGTTTAAAAACTGAAACCACGTCAAATGGCGGTCAAACCCCACTGTTGCTAGCCGCTGATGATGAAAATCGAGGGTATCGGTGATAAGTACATTCTCCAGTGCATTGCGTTTACCACTGATTTCCATCTCACTATAGCCATTGGCGCGTTTAAAATCATAATACCGCTCAACACGCCAGGCATCGTCCGCTTCATCGAGCAAATGGGTTTTTTCGGTCAAAATCAAAATACCGCCTTCAACCAACGCATCATAACAGCGTTTGAGTAACTGCTCGCGCTTGTCAGGGGATAAAAACTGCAAGGTTAAATTGAGCACAATCATATCGCACCGCTCAAATGCCACCTCACACACATCAGCGCAAATCAGCTCGATATCATGCTCAGGATAATGCTGCATCAGTACACTTTGCGCTTTGGCGATCATCGGCTCTGAGATATCAATGGCTTTGATTTGCAAATCTTGCGGCGCAAACTCGCCTGCGAGCGCAAAACTCACCGCCCCGAGTGAACAGCCCAAGTCATAGACGCGGCTAACTTTATTGCCGTCGCTATTGGTTTGGCGAAACTGGCAATGGCGTTTGGCAAAAATCGGCAACATGGCGAGCATCTGCCCATACCCAGGCACACTGCGGCGAATCATATCGGGAAAACAAGCCACCACTTGCTCATCAAAGCTAAACCGCGCATTGGCATCGAGCGGCGTGGTAAATAAGGTATCGTGGGGTGGTTTGGCTTGGGGCTGACTCATGGGGCTGACTCACTATGGCTGATTGAGCGTTACTAAGACTCAGTATCGCTGACTTAGTATCGCTGACAGTTTTATGATCGCTTCAACAATGAAACGCTTAAGGAACGCTTAAACTGTCAGGTTTTTAGATAGCGGAAACTTGGTTTACATTGCCTAACTTGAATGGCGAGTAAACTTTGCTATTCTAACATTTTCACCCGTTTTACTTTTAATAATTTATTTTAATCCTTATATCAAACCAATGAGATAACCATAAAAAGGTACTAATATGCAAACGATTATTTTAGGTGGTGGCTGTTTTTGGTGTACCGAATCAGTATTTAGCCATGTCAAAGGTGTGACCGATGTCACATCAGGGTATATGGGCGGTGATGAAGTAACCGCCAACTACAAAGCCGTCTGTGGCGGTGATACCGGTCATATCGAAGTGATTAAAGTCGATTTTGATGAGACCATTATTCCGCTTGAGACGGTATTGGATATTTTCTTTGCCACCCATGATCCGACGACACAAGACCGTCAAGGTAATGATGTCGGCAGACAATATGCCTCTGTGGTGTTTTACACCGATGAAGCGCAGCAAAAACCGACCATTGACCGTGTGATTGGTGAGCTTCGTGATGAGCAAGGCATCAAGGTGGTGACCGAAGTGCATCCTGCTGCGCAGTTTTTCGTTGCAGAAGACTACCACCAAGACTATTACGCCAACAACCCGACCCAAAGCTATTGCAACTTTGTGATTCCGCCCAAGCTTGCTAAGCTTAAACAATATTTTAGCGGTTTTATGATCGAACAATAACGCGTATTGTGATTTTATTGATACTTATTAGTCTTTCCAAAATTGGGCTTTACCGCGTTAATGCCCAATTTTTTCGCGTTAAATAATTGGACTTACCATAGAAGTGCAAAAATTAACGCTTTATCACCCAATGTGAAAAAATGTAATTAAATGCATTTACTCCTTTCACTAAGCGGGCTTTTTTTATACCCTTGAATGAGTCAAAATTCACCCCGTTTGTTGATGTCTTTATCTATCACTATTCAAGGTTTGTTATGCGTTTACTTCCGATTTTTATGGCGCTGGCAGGCGTGGCGATGGTTAGCCAAGCCAATGCCGCACCGACACCGCCTAATCTTAGCAATGCCCAATTTCAACAGTGTTTATCCAATCTCAAAAACAGCAGCACCTTTCGCGGTGTAGCCAGCACTTTAGAACAATATCGCCCAACTGAGCCTGACCCTAGCGTGATTGTCTCGCTCAACTATCAACCTGAGTTTCAAAAAGAAGTGTGGGACTATCTCTCAGGTCTGGTCGATGAAGAGCGTGTGCAAGACGGTATCAATGCCAAAAACCAACTGCAAAGCACGCTAAGCCGCATCGAGCAGCGCTATGGCGTGAAAGGGACGGATGTACTTGGCGTCTGGGGGGTAGAGTCGAACTTTGGTAAGCAGCTGGGTAAAAAAGACTTAATCCAGTCGTTAGCGACCTTGTCTTGCTTTGACCGTCGTCAGTCGTACTTTCGCACGGAATACGCCAATGCGCTGCGTATCTTGCAAAATGGTGATATCCGCCGTGATGATATGACTGGCTCATGGGCAGGTGCGTTTGGGCAAACCCAGTTTATGCCAAGTACCTTCTTACGCTTGGCGCAAGATTTTGACGGTGATGGACGTAAAGATTTGGTCAACAGCCAAGCTGATGCGCTCGCGTCAACGGCCAATTTCTTGGATAAAGCCGGTTATCGCACGGGCGAGCCTTGGGGGTTTGAGGTCAAGTTGCCTGCAGGGTTTTGGGCAGATAGCAACCGCAAAGCCAAAAAACCGATGAGCTACTGGCGCAGCCAAGGTCTGACCCTTGCTAATGGTCAGCCGCTACCCTTTAGCCTTGATAGTGCAGGTTTGCTATTACCGGCAGGTATTAAAGGCCCTGCGTTCTTAGTGGGTAAAAACTTCGATGCGTTTTATAGTTACAATGCGTCAGAGAACTACGCGCTAGCGATTGCGCATTTGTCCGATATGATTAGCCAAAACCGTACTAGCAATGTCGGCTTTGTCACACCTTGGCCCACGGATGATGCCGGTATTAGCCGCCGTCAAGCCCGTGAAATCCAGCAAGCACTGCTTAATCGTGGGTATGATATTGGTCAAGTCGATGGCATGATTGGCGATAAAACGCGCTATGCCATTCAAGATTTTCAGCGTCAGCAAGGTGTCAACCCTGATGGTCGTGCGGGTATGAAGCTATACCGTATGCTAATAACTCAGCCAGTGAATGGTCAGTATCCAACCCAATACCCGACCCAAACGCCCGTTCGATATCAGTCTGTACCGAATTCAACGGTTACTACCACGCCGACTAAAGTGGTACGCGATGCCAATGGTCGCACGAGTTACTATCGTATCGACAATGGACAAGGTGGGGTAACAACGCCCTAATCATTGAAACTTTAGTGTTTCAGTATTAGGCATTAAACCTTAAATGATTTAAACCTGAGTTATTTAAGCCGTAGTCATCTACAATGTTCATCAATTTTTCATTACCCAATAAAAAACCCTTAATGCTGAGATTAAGGGTTTTTTGTTGATAGTGACAGGGTTTTGTTAATATCCGCGCATTGTACAACCTTATACAATAGGTGGCGGGGTGGGCTCTTCACCATCATCCATTTGGATCGGTTTGACTTCGCCTTTTGAATTGCTGCCCCAATTGTCCTCTTCGTCTTCATCCCATTTTTTGAAGTTATCACGTGGGTTGATGCCACGGCGTTTCATGTCTTCGACTTGCTCTTCAAGGGTGCGAAACTGCTGGGCTTCGTGCATGGTATCTTCAAGTTGATTGATTTTGTTTTCAAGATCGTCCGCTTGCGGGGTGACATGCGTACTCATAATTTTATCCTCTTTTATCCTCAATGTTATCGTTATGTGTGTTATGAGATTATCATAGCATAAACAAATGTGACGCTAGATAGCAGGTCTGTATAATATTGTCATGACATGAGTAAATCATGGCTTGGTCAAAGCTGATATAAAATACTTGCATAAAACACTGAGATAAAACACTAAAAAATGCGTGTTAGAAACGACGGATTAAGCTTGTACGATGATGTTAATCTGCCACAGCTCGCGGATACTTCGCTCTTCTTTGACCGAGCACAACCATCTTTTTTTCACCAGTTGGCTTTTTATCCATTGATAATCGATACTACTGATTTGACAGCGCGAGACCGCATGGATATTGGGTGAGATTTTGAGCGCTTCTGCCATTGCAGCATCTTTGAGGGCATCATTAATTTGGGTCAACATCATATTACTGGTAAACGGCTGTGGTAATGCTTGTAGCGTTTGCACAATATTACCCCAGCTAAAGGTGTAAGTTGCGCTGATTTCTTGCAAATTGCCGCCTTCAAACGCGTGTGCAGTATAGTTGACCAATAACGCCTCATTGAGCTCTTTTGGCGTAACCTGGGTCGGTCTGGCTTCAGCTTCAGGGGACTGTTGAGTGCCATCTAGACTGCTATCAGTTAAGGCGGGTTGCACGCCATTACGGATATGAAATCTATCCGAGACAAACATCGACTTTAAATCGCCACTAGCAGCTGCCGGTAGCGTGCTCAATGAACGGGTGTCTTTGACCCAACCTAATCGCGGAAATTTCTCTTTGATTTCCCCAAGCATACGCACGCATTCTGACACGCCATCATGGGTCTGACCGAAGTGAATTACCCGCAAACCCTGTTCTTTAATCACCAAATTAAACAAATCCAACCGTTGGCGTAATAGCTCATGTTGGCTTGGTTGGGTATTGACCAACGCAATCATCGGCACCCGTTTTGAAGACGCATATATATAAGATAAGTGCAGATAACTGACACCAGATAGGCTTAAATGACCGTAATCATTGCCCAAAATAAAAATCATATAATCACATTGGTCAATTTGTTGGCGGCTGTATTCAACAAAATTGGTATGGGTCGCAAGCAAATCCCAAGTCAAAAAATAATCCGTCGATAGCGCATACTCTAGGGCATTCTCTAAGTTGACATTTTCATTTCTCACCAAAGAGATATGAATATGATAACGTTTCTTTTGAGACATGCTATCTTCTCCATAACGCTCTAATGAACGCAATTAATTAAAAAAGTAAAGGGTTAAAAGCTGAATCGTTAGAAGTTAAATCGTTAAAACTTAAAAGGGTAAAAAGCCATGCTGACTAACCAACAAGCTCAATTCACTGCACGATGTTGAGTCACACACAAGGTAAAAAAATCAATCCCCAACTCTGGCAAAAATCGCTGCAAAAGACGCGTTGCCGCCTGCTCAGTAGTAGGTAAGTTGGCGGTGGCATAAAACTGTAATCGTGGTCGCTCTTTATGAGAGGCAAGCTGATTGGCTCGCTCAAGCAAATCATACACCCGTTTGGCAATGGCATCCCCCGAATCAATCAATGCCACTTGCCCCATAGCTTGGTGGGTCACCAGCTCGTCGATACGCTGTGCCAAATAGGCTTTAAAAAAAGGAAAATGGGTACAGCCCAGTACCAGTTGGTCGACTTTTTTAGCGTGTAACTCACTTAGCAAGTGATCTAAATCAGTCACGGCTAGGTGATTGCTTGGCATACCTAATTCTACCCAAGGCACTAGGCTGTTAAAGCTATATTTGTGGACAGTCACTTGCTGCGGTTTGGCGACTTGTTCAATGACTTCATTGAGTAAATACCCGTGTAAGGTCGCTGGGGTTGCTAATACCGCGACTTGCTTGGTGACCGATTGCATCACCGCAGGTTTTAATGCAGGGACTAAGCCGACAATCGGCACTTGAGGATACTGCCGCCTTGCCGCCTGTAATCCATGCGCAGAGGCACTATTGCAAGCTATCACAATAAGTTTACAGCCTTGCGAATGTAGCCAGTCAACAGCCTGCAAGGTAAGTTCACGAATCTCTGCTTCACTGCGTGAGCCATAGGGTACGTGCAGGGTATCGGCGAGATAGATATAACGTTCAAATGGCAAGCGTCGCTGCAAATGGGTCAATACCGACAATCCGCCCAACCCAGAATCAAATACGCCTATCGGCGCGCTTGCCAACTCTACCATAGCCTAATCAGTCCAACTCGCAGGGTGTTGCTATTTTAAACCGCAAAATAATCGCCTACCCATAAAATAGACCACTATCTTATACCAATTTTTAGACGCTCACTACAAAAAAATGCAGTTGCTGAATTTGATAGCAAATTCGTCACTTCGCTGGTTCACAACTACCAAAATTTGACTAAAGCGGCTACTTAGGCGGTCATCGTCAAGGTAAAAGTGCTATCACCACTGTGCAAAATCAATGACGTACCCTCTTCGCCCTCTACCAACTCACCCAGTTCAATCAAATGGTAAAACACATTGCGATGAATGAGTCCGTATAATGCTGAATCACCATTTTGCCGCACCAACAGATAAGGCTGGCTGGCTTGTTTTTGCTGTAAGGACGCATCATGCTGGGTAGCATGGGTAAATGGCAGACCCAAACGAATCGGATGCTGCTCGTCAGCAATCACCACATCGCCTTGCGTGGTGGTGAACTGCAACACCGGTTTGCTAGTAGCGCCAAATTGCTTGTTAATGACGTCCACTTGATTCACTAGCAGTGGCACGTCTTCTACTTGGATTTGCCATTTTTCAACAGGGGTTTTTAAAAAATACTCAATGTGGTGGTTGTCATCAACCTCTGACCACAACACTTTGGCAAACAGATCAATGAGTAGTGGACGGGTGATTTGACTGCCTTCATGCCACCACTCGCCATTGGCTTTGACCACCATATCCATCGCACCGCTGAGTTTGGGTTGCCATTTTTCAAGCGGTGGAATTTGGCGTGTCGGATGATTTGCGGCTGCTACCGCTTGCGAAGCGACCGATTGCTCGATTTGTTGGCTTAGCTCGCCTATATCAAAGCTAGTATCAAAGTTGGGTTTAGATGCGACATTATTAGTATCAGTATTAGTCATTTTATAGCTCGTATTATGGTAGTTTTTATTTAGATTAGGATTTAGAGTATTGTATGGGTTTATAAATGCCATGATGCGCTGTGTTGACATCACTTTGTAGTACATAGTAGACAATTCAACGCTGGGTTTCAAATAGTCGCTGTTAGTACCTGTGTCGATTTATTGTATATAAAGGTGACAGATAGCATAAGACAAGCCAAATTGGATACGATAAATTAAGCCCGGCAGTCATTTTCTCCTGCAAAAATATTAGGTAGTTAAAGGGTGAATCTATTATACTAAGTAGTATTTTTTCTGAATTCATATAACGATTCATTATATGTTAAAATCAAGAAAACCATTGATAACATTGCCAGCCTGCGCCAGCAATTATTTGATGAACTGATAATCAAAGGCTAACCTTCCCAATCACTAGCCTTGCAAAAATCATCGTGATGCAACTTATATGTATTGTCAGATATAAGCTGATAAATCGCATTGTTTAACCCAATGCGAGCAAGGTTAAGTAAGTTGTCATCACTGAATTTTATTTTTCTAAGGAGTTTGTATGCAAGACATCGAACGCGAGCAAATGGAGTTTGACGTAGTTATCGTGGGTGGCGGACCTTCAGGCCTATCTGCGGCAATTCGTCTACGTCAACTTGCCATTGCTGCTGGCAATCCTGATTTTAGCGTGTGTATCGTTGAAAAAGGGTCAGAATTTGGTGCCCATATCTTATCAGGTGCGGTCATGGAGCCTAATGCACTGACTGAACTGATTCCTGATTGGAAAGAAAAAGGTGCGCCCGTTCGCGTGCAAACCAAAGGCGACCGCGTCTATATGCTCAAAAATGAGACCAAATACCGCGAATTGCCAGAAAAAATCGTCCCAAGCTTGATGCACAACCACGGCAACTACATTATCTCATTGGGTAACCTTGTACGTTGGTTAGCCACCCAAGCCGAAGAGCTTGAAGTGATGATGTTCCCAGGTTTTTCTGCCGCTGAAATCCTCTACAACGAAGATGGTTCTGTTCGTGGCGTATTGACAGGTGACATGGGCGTCAATGCCGAAGGTCAACCAAAATCAGGCTATGAGCCAGGCTATGAGCTACTGGCAAAATACACCATTTTTGCTGAAGGGTGCCGTGGTCACTTAGGTAAACGCTTAATCAGCCGTTTTAACCTATCAGAAGGCAAAGACCCGCAGCATTACGGTATTGGCTTAAAAGAGCTTTGGGAAATTGACCCTGCCAAACACCAAGAAGGCATGGTGCTGCACGGTTCAGGTTGGCCACTTAGCGAGACGCATAGTAACGGTGGTTGGTGGTTATACTTCGATGAAAACAACCAAGTGTCATTTGGTATGGTGATTGACTTGTCTTATCACAACCCTTACCTATCGCCATTTGATGAGTTACAACGTCTAAAAACCCACCCGCTCATTCGCAATATTTTAGAAGGCGGTAAACGCTTATCTTACGGTGCGCGTGCCTTGACCAAAGGCGGTTTAAACTCATTACCAAAACTATATTTTGCCGGTGGTGTGTTAGTGGGGGACGATGCAGGTTTCCTAAACCCAGCAAAAATCAAAGGTACTCATACCGCCATTAAGTCAGGTATGTTAGCCGCGGAAGCCGTGTATGAAGCGATTGCTGCCGGTCGTCAACATGACGAAGTGCCAACCTATGAGCAAAAATTCAAAGCATCATGGCTCTACAACGACATGTACCAAGCGCGTAACTTCGCAAATGCGATGCACCGCATGGGTATTTGGATGGGCGGTGCGTTCAACTTCCTAGAGCAAAATATATTTAAGGGTAAAATGCCTCTGACTATTCGTGACAGAATGCCAGACTACGATGTGCTTGAGCGCGCAGACCACGCTTATATCCCTGAGTATCCAAAGCCCGATGGTAAGCTGACCTTTGATAAATTATCTTCTGTGTTTATCTCCAATACTAACCACGCTGAAGATCAACCTTGTCATCTAAAATTAACCGATCCAGACGTGCCAATTAAGCGTAACCTCAAAATCTTTGCTGAGCCTGCACAGCGTTACTGTCCAGCAGGGGTATATGAAGTGGTGCAAAGTGACAGCGGCGCAAAATTTGTGATCAACTCACAAAACTGTGTGCACTGTAAAACTTGTGATATCAAAGACCCCTCACAAAACATCACTTGGGTCACCCCAGAAGGCGGTGGTGGTCCAAACTACCCAAATATGTAATGATGTATCAAAAAAAGCCGCTAAGTTAGCGGCTTTTTTATTGGGTTTTGTCAAAGCTGTCTAAACCAAATAAGGCTCACCCACTTTGACACGCATGGTTTTACCAACATTGCTTGTATAGGTGGGCTTGGTGATATCGCTGACAAACACCCACTCGCTGGTGCATTGCTCAGGGGTCGCTGTCACAATCATATAACCGCGCTGAGAGCTATCACACCATTTTAACGTACCGCCTTTGACTAGCATGGGTAGCCCCAGTGCTAGCTGTTTTGGGTCAACTGTTGCTAAGTATTCTTCAAAACCTGGCGATGTCACTGACTGTACCGCAAACTCCACCCCAACGGGTTCGCCTTTGACATTGACTAGATTATTCGCCCAAGCGTTATGGGTATCGCCTGCCAATACCACTAAGTTTTTTTGCATCGCGTTGGCAATACCATAAATCATCTCGCGTGCCACCGAATAACCATCCCACGCATCTAGGTTATAAGGGATGAATGGGGCTTGCTGCAACTGTTGTACCATCCTCTGCTCTTGCGGCGTTAAGGTAGTTGGGGCGGTTTGCGCTTTTTGCATTAGGGTCAGATAAGTGACGGCATCTACGCCCAAGGCAGGATTCATAAAATTGAGCAGTACGGGGGCAGGAATAAACATCTGCCCCATCACCACTTGCTGACCCAAAATTTGCCAAGTGGACTTTGACGCTTGCAATTGACCTGCCAGCCAGTTTTGTTGTGGCAAACCGATCAATTGGCGGCTGGTATCTTGCATTGCTGCGGTGAATTTTGCACCATCTAAAGTGAGCTGACCATTGGCGTCTTTAATTAAAAAATTATTGTAATCTAGCTGTTTGTCACGGGCAATGACACGGGTGTCTAGCATATGCAGACTCAGCAAATTACCAAAATCAAAACTACGATAAATTTGCGTCATCACACTATTACGCGTGGGCATCCATTCATGATAGGCTTTCATGGCGTCCATTTTGCGCTGATTCCAATCGCCTTCATTGGATTGGTGGTTTTCAGCACCCGCTTTATAAGTATCATTACTAATCTCATGGTCGTCCCATACCGCAATCATTGGCATGGCGGCATGTACAGCCTGCAAATCTTTATCGGTACGATATTGGGCATAGCGCAAGCGATAGCCAGTAATGGTGAGCAATTCTTCCACTGGGATGACTTCGCGCTTGAGCTGTGCGGCCTGGCTTGAAGCATAGGCAGGCACCGTTTTACCTTGGTCATCGATGGTATGACGACCATATTCATAGATATAATCACCTAAGTGCAGCAGCACATCGACGTCGCTGCGCTTGGCAATATCGGCATATGCATGAAAATAGCCTGCAGGATAGTTTGAACAGCTCACCACCGCAAGTTTCACTTGATTGACATTCGTGACAGGTAGGGTTTTGGTTTTGCCAATCGGACTGGTGATACCACCACATATAAATCGATAAAAGTAAGGCGTATTCGGCTGTAAACCCGTGGCATCCACTTTGACCGTATAATCTTGCCCACCGTTTGTTTTGCTCGTGCCTTTATTGATGATGGTGTTAAACGTATTATCACTGGCAATTTGCCAATCGACATCAAGGCTGCTGCCACTGCTCACCGGTGTCACCCGAGTCCATAAAATCACTTTATCAGCAAGCGGGTCGCCACTGGCTACGCCATGTAAAAAGCTAACCTGCGCTGTGTTATCATTATCATCATTGTCATTATTACAACCCACCAGCAACATCGATGCACCTGCGGCAGTCGCAAGCGATGTTGATTGTAAAAAACGGCGACGGTTGATACTTGGGGTTGATGGCTGAGTGTCTTTAATCAAATTGTGGATAGGAGAAGTTTGCTCAGCGGGTTGGTCAGTCATGGGATTTCCTCAAGGTTAGGCAAAGCCACAATATGAAAAGTCAAATTGTGATAAGTTAAATTGTAATAAAAAGATACGCTATCGCTAGGAAACATTAGCTGACGAAGGTGACAACCGTATGACGATTGAATGAACAATTTACGGCAAATTCTAGCCAATAAAAAAGCTGACCGAAGTCAGCTTTTGTGCAGTCAAAAATCTATGTAATAAAACATTCAGGCAATAAAACTAGGCTTAAAACCTAGTCGCTTATCAAGCCCACTAGTTAGATACCTGCAGCCGCTTTAAATGCAGCCTCATCAAAGTCGTCACCATGGGTCACAACGATGGTGCCATTAGGGTTAACATTGACAAACTTGACCCCTTTGATGTCTTCGGTTTTTTTGATGATTTCATCCGCATGCGCTTTGTCTGCGATAGGTACATCATATTTGGTTTGTGGCATAACATATATCCTTAAAATATTGATAATTCTATATTAATAACAGTGATATTGCCCCGTGTATAAAAAATCAACTAAAACCAATAGCCATGCAAGTGTCCATTCATCCATCAGTCATATGGCATAAAATAACAAAAAATTGCGGATGTGAATAGTCGCTTTATCCGTAAAAACAACGCTTTATCAGAATTTAAGCCTCTACTATGGGCTATCATGCGTTAATGTATTTGATGGCATCGGGTGTCCAATGACTGATATATTGCTGCACTTGTGATTTGCGATTTTCATCAGCAATTAGGCATTTAGCAATCGCTTGCGCCACGATTAGCAAGCTTTCATCTCTGGCTAGGTCACTGACATAGTAGCTATCAAACCCTGTCTGCCGTTTACCCAAAAGCTCCCCTGCACCGCGCAGTTCCAAATCTTTTTGCGCAATCACAAAGCCATCATTGCTATCTCGCAGCACATTGAGGCGCTCGATACCCGTTTCTGACAGTGGCGTTTGATAAAGCAATACGCAAAAGCTTTTTTGGGTGCCACGCCCCACGCGTCCGCGTAGTTGGTGCAATTGCGATAACCCTAATCGCTCAGCATTTTCAATCACCATCAGAGAGGCATTGGGCACATCGACCCCGACTTCAATCACGGTGGTAGCCACCAGCAAAGCGGTTTTACCCGCTTTAAAATCCGCCATGACCGCTTGTTTGTCATTGGGTTTCATTTTGCCATGCACCAAGCCAATGTTGAGATTGAGCCTGTCATTCAAATCGGCATAAGTCGCTTCAGCGGCTTGGGCGTCAAGCACGGTAGACTCTTCGACCAGTGGGCACACCCAGTAAGCTTGTTTGCCTTGCTCGCAGTTGGCAGCGATACGTTCAATCACTTCATCGCGTCGGTCACGGCTTATGGTGACGGTGGTGATGGGGGTACGGTTGGGCGGCAGCTCATCAATAATGGACGTATCCATATCACCAAATGCACTCATCGCAAGGGTACGCGGTATGGGTGTGGCTGTCATAATCAGCTGATGCGGTGTGGTATGCGCCAAGCCTTTATCTACGAGCGCCATTCGCTGCTCCACCCCAAAACGGTGCTGCTCATCAATAATCACCAAGCCCAACTTGGCAAAATTGACATGCTCTTGAAAGAGCGCATGCGTACCGACCACGATTTGCACCTCGTTGTCTTGTACTTGTTGCAAGGCTTTTTCACGCGCTTTGGCTGTTTGTTTGCCCGCCAGCCAACCCACACCGATGCCAAGCGGTTTAAACCAGCTTTTAAAGTTATTAAGATGTTGCTCCGCCAAAATCTCTGTCGGTGCCATCACTGCCACTTGCCAGCCGCTATCAAGCGCATAACACGCCGCCAAAGCTGCTACCAAGGTTTTGCCTGCGCCAACATCGCCTTGCACGAGTCGCAGCATGGGTACTGACGTTGACAAATCTTTGACGATTTCCGCCACGACCCGATTTTGGGCATGGGTCGGGGTAAAAGGTAAATTGGCTAACAGCCGATTGGCAAGCGCGCTTGTGGCATCGCAGCGCGGTGCTTTGTGCTGATAAAGCTGTTGTTTGCGATACAGTAGACTCAGCTGATGCGCGAGCATTTCTTCGATAATGAGGCGCTGACATGTCGGATGGCTGCGATTTTTTAATGCCTCTAATACCAACATTTGCTTGTTCAAATCGGTATAAATCGGTGGCTGATGGATAAAGCTAATGGCTTCTAGCAAGCTAAAGTCCCCAAATGGGTTGTGGCTACCTGCCAGTAACGGAAACTGTTGGCTCAGCGCGCTTTGTACAATTTGCCACTCAGCATCACTGATAGTAGCCATCACAGGATTGGCTTGTTTAACGGTTTGCAGTGCAAGTCGAATCAAGCTACGCAGTTTATTTTGGTGCAAGTTTTTGACCGTTGGATAAACAGGTATGAGCCCTGTATTGGTCAGGGGTTGATGTCCAGTAATAATTTCATATTCAGGGTGGCTGATTTGGGTGCCATACTTACTGATACTGATTTCACCAAAGATACGCAAGGTATTGCCCACCGCCATGGTTTCGGTCAATCCACGATAGACTTTGAAAAAGCGTAATGTTGTTTGCGCTGTCCTATCTTGCAATGTCACACTCAGACCCATCTTTTTGTTGTCGACGCGGACAACGGTGCCTTGTAGCAATGCCGATTGTCCATCGACGACATCACACATGTTGACCAGTCGGCTGCGATCTTCATAATCACGCGGCAAATGTAGCAACAAATCAAACACGCGCTCAATACCAAGTTGGTCAAGCTGTTCAGCGATTTTGCTACCCACGCCAGCAAGCGCAGTAACAGGGAGATTAAAGATGTCAGGTTTTAGCGTCATATTATAAAGTTAGCTTATCCGCCTATAATAAAAATAGCATGAAAAAACACCAGATTAAGTTAGAATACATAGCGACACAATTTACGCTTTATAACCGATGAACTCAACAAATTTATCATTTAATAATATTGCTGTTTTGATTGATTAGGCTTGCTATGAAACCGCTTTCTTTTTTTGCCCTGATAACTACTAGCATTTACTTTACACTCCCCGCCTGCACCCAAACGCCAGTGATACCCACTCAACCTATAAAACCACCCGTTCAACCATCAACAAAACCCAAAATCGCCCTTGTATTAGGCGGTGGCGGTGCCAAAGGTTTTGCTCATGTCGGCGTCATCAAGGTACTGGAAAAAAATGGCATCACCCCCGACTTAATTGTCGGTACCAGTAGCGGCAGTCTAGTCGGTAGTTTATACGCCAGTGGCAAGTCCGCTAGCGAACTTGAAGACATCGCGACCCATGTTAGCAATAATGAATTGCTCGATTATAGCTGGAGCAAACAAGGCTTTATCGAAGGTATCAAATTACAAAACTGGGTAAATACCCAAGTCGACAATCAACCGATTGAAAAACTCCCCATCCGTTTTGCCAGCGTCGCCACGGATTTAACCACCAAGCAAAAAGCCGTCTTTGATAAAGGCAATACAGGTCTTGCGGTGCGTGCATCCAGTAGCGTGTATGGCGTTTTTGTACCGCCACGTATCAACAACAAACGCTATGGCGATGGCGGTCTGACAAGCCTTGTGCCTGTGCAAACTGCCAAACAAATGGGCGCAGATATTATCATCGCAGTAGATGTCTCAAGCCCGCCAAAAAACAGCCATCCACAAGATTTTTGGGCGCTACTGGATAAGACATTTGCCGTCATCCCCAATCAAGCAAACGCTGCTGAAATTAAATTAGCGGACGTGGTGATACGCCCAGCCGTTGGTGATATTGGCACCACCAATACCGTAGCCAGAGAGGCGACGATAAAAGCAGGGGAAGTCGCAACCTTAGCAAAGCTCAGCGATATTGAGCAAAAAATCGGCAAGTTTCAAAAATTGTAACTAAAAAAACCGCTCAATCATTGAGCAGTGCTACGCTTCGAGCGGTTTTATGCGTTGAGCCCTTCTAGGCATTGCTTCTAGGTATTGAGCGCTTATTATTTTACTTTTAAACGATACTTTACCATCGCTACCTCATTAAGACCCAAACCTGGTACATCCCATTGTATGGCTTTATAGTAAGCCATCGGTAGGTTCTGTAGCACGCCATTCATGTTGGTTTTTAGTGGCATATATTGAAAATTGGCACCGTCCATACTACCAAACGCACGGGTTGGCTCCACATCGCTCGTGCTCACTAATTCCATATTGGCTGGGATGTTCATGGTTACTTTCATGTTGCGGATACGGTCAGGGCTGTTATTGGTTAAGTAGCCGCGATACTCTACGACGTTGCCAGATGCAAGGCGCGTTTGTGCATTGACGGGGCTTAATACTTCTTGACCTTGTGGATCCTGACCAACAACAGAGGCTAAAATGCGGGTTTGAACTTGACCAGCAGCGGGTGCTGAGATAGGCGCTGCTTGATTATTATCAACAGGGTCTAATGCCACCGTTGGTAGCACAGCCATTGCGGCGGCTGATGCCCCAAGTGAGGCGGTCATTAGCGCGAATACTGAAAGCTTTTGCATGAATATTCTCCATTAAATCATGATTTTCAAATGTTCAAAATTGTTGTGTCAGCGGGTGTTAGCGTATTCTCTTTTTTTGGCAGGTTGGCATACACCGCTGATTGGGTGGTCAAATAGGTTAAGGCTCGACTATAGATTAGCATAACAAACTTTACCATTTAACTCACTATCAAGTTGAAAGTTGCGGGATGAATTTACTAAATACAAACAGCGCAGCCAAAATCAGTAAGATTAGCTATTGTATTTTGTAAGGTTTATTGATAGCCTTATCGTTAGTCTCTTAGCGACATATCGCAATCACGCTGTTAAACATACATGTATGTTTAATTACATGTATGTTTAATTAAAAGAGACAAAAACTTTATCGTGCGCTGTTTGTACGTCTACTTTTTTATCATGTCTACTGTTATCATGCCAACTTCAACCGATACTTCAGCAAGTTTTACCCATGGCAATGCACCACTTGCCGATGGCGAAACCATGACTGACAATAACCCTATACTTGCCTATCACGCTATGATTGATTTACCCAATACTGCCCAACAAAATGCCGCTGCCACAACCCCAGCTTATGTTACCCCGCCTTATGTATTATGGTTTCGTAACTTTGCGCCCTATATCAACACCCATCGTGGCAAGACCTTTGTCATTATGTTCAATGGCGAAGCGGTCAATCACGACAATTTTAGCCATTTGATTCATGATTTTGCGCTGCTACATAGTCTTGGCATTAAGCTCGTACTCGTACACGGTGCGCGTCCGCAAATTGATGCCAATCTTGCCGAGAACCATATCGAAACACCGATGGCGGATGATGTGCGCATCACTACAAAAGAAGCCATGCCGTATATCCTAAAAGCTGTTGGCTCAATTCGCCTGCAAATTGAAGCGCAGCTATCGATGGGACTTGCCAACTCGCCGATGTATGGCTCTCGTATTGATGCCATCTCAGGCAACTTCGTCACCGCCCGCCCTTACGGTATCCGTAATGGCATCGATTATCAATTTACTGGGGAAGTGCGCGCGATTGATGCCGAAGCCATCCACAACAATTTAATCCATGATCATGTGGTAATTTTGGGTAGTATGGGCTATTCTGCGACCGGCGAAGTATTTAACCTGCTGGCTGAAGATGTGGCGCTACAAGCCGCGATTAGTCTAAAAGCGGATAAATTAATTTTCTTGGGTGAGCAAACAGGTATCTATAAAGATGGCACTCACCTGCTTAAAGAAATGATTCCGCATGAAGTGACACGCTTCTTACGTGATGTTCCTGAAAGCTCAGAAATCGCGCGTTTCTTACGGGCAGCCAGCGATGCTTGTCAATACGGCATCCACCGTACCCATATCATCTCCTATGCCAAAGATGGTGCACTACTTGAAGAGTTATTTACCCGTGACGGCTCAGGGACGCTAATCTCCCATGACCCGTATGAAGAAATTCGCCGTGCCGATATCGATGATGTGGTAGGTTTGATTGAACTGCTAGAGCCACTCGAAGAACAAGGTATTTTGGTCCGTCGTTCACGTGAGGGTTTAGAGAGCGATATCGAAAACTTTAGTGTGATTGAGCGTGATGGCATGGTATTAGGCTGCGCGGCTTTATACCCACTCAACGACCAAGCCGCGGAAGTGGCTTGTGTGGCTGTCCATCCCGATTATCGCAATGGTAGCCGTGGTGCAGATTTAATAGCATTCTTAGAGCAACAAGCGCGTAGCCGCGGCCTCCATGAACTCTATGTATTGACTACTCGCACCGCGCATTGGTTTGTCGAGCAGGGGTTTATGGAAGTCCCTGCTGAATCGCTACCGGCTGACCGCTATGCCTTTTATGACAATACTCGCAATTCTAAAGTATTAAAAAAGGTGCTTTAAAGGTACGCTTTTCAAGCCCTCATATAAAAAACGCTCAATAGGAATATGAGCGTTTTTTTATAGCCAACTGGAGAAAACTTCTTAAAGTTTGACGGGTTGGGTCACAGGTGGATTGACTTGTAACAGCTCAATATCAAAAATCAACACGCTATTGGGTTCGATATCGGCATTGCCTGCTTCGCCATACCCCAAATTAGCGGGGATAAACAGCCGGTATTTACCCCCTTCTTTCATCAACTGTAGCCCTTCTGTCCAACCTTTAATCACTTGATTGAGTGGGAAAGTCACAGGCTCGCCACGTTTATAAGAGCTGTCAAAAATGGTACCGTCAATCAATCGCCCTTCGTAGTGGACTTTGACTTTGTCCGTCGCTTTAGGCGATTTGCCTCTCCCTTGTGTTAGCACTTGGTATTGTAGACCCGATGCGGTAGTCATTACGCCTGATTTTTTGCCGTTTTGTAGCAAGAACTGTTTGCCTTTTGCCGCATTGCTAGCTGCTAACGCTTGTACTTCTTTGGCATAGGCAATTTCTTTGTTTTTTTGATAGTCTAGCAATACTTTTTGCATTTGTTTTTTGTCAAGATTGGGCGACTGCGCTGAGTAGGCATCCCGAAATCCCTGAAAAAACGCATCAAGATTTAAGTCATCAATACTGTCTTTGTTGCTCTCACCCATCAGATAGCCAAAGCTATAGCCGACTTGTGCCAATGCTGGGCTAGTTGCCGTTACTGTTGATTTTGGTACATAAACAGAGGACGCAACTTTGTTTGTACCAGTGCTGGCCGGTGCGGCATTTGCACTGATTGAGGTAACTGCTAACAGCATGCCAGTAGCGATGCCAGTCTCTAAACTTACTTTTTTATATCCTAAAATCATTGTGATGTTCCTTTGCCATAGTGCCGATGAGTAGGGCGAGCGAATTCGATAGTTGCGCTTGCCCAGCTGATTGAGATCACCTATCTGATACCAACCCCACCTATTGAGCAGGTTGAGAAGCTGACTGCATGGCTTCAATTTGTTGTTGTAATTGGGCTTGGATATCTGCTGCGGCAGGCTGTGCGGCATCAGCCGGTGGATTGACTTTTAGCAAATCAACATCAAAGATGAGCACACTATTTGGCTCAATACCACCTTGGGGGGCGCCTTGCTCACCGTAAGCAAGTTTTGATGGAATGTAGAAGCGATATTTGCCGCCTTCTTTCATCAATTGTAAGCCTTCAGTCCAACCTGGGATAACTTGGTTAAGCGGGAATACAGCAGGTTGACCGCCATGCTGTGCAGTGCTATCAAATACTTTACCGTCTAGCAATTTACCTTCATATTGTACCGCTACGATATCTGTGGCTTTTGGCTGCGCGCCGCTACCTTCTTTGAGCACTTCATACTGCAAGCCAGACGCGGTAGTTTTGACCCCTGCTTTTTTAGCGTTTTGCGCTAGGAAAGCCTCGCCTTTGGCTTGGTTGTCTTGTAGGCGTTTTTGCATTTGGGTTTGCTCATAGGTTTGTACCGCTTTAATCATTTCTTCACGGGTCATGGTCGATTCTTTACCATTAAAACCGTCATTGATACCTTGATTGATATCAGCAGGATTGAGGTCTTTGGCGTCTTTTTTGATGTTTTGACCCATCATATAACCTAGGCTATAACCTACCTTTGCCACTTCACTGCTTTGGGCATTGATAGCGGATGAATTACTAGCCAACTGACGGCTACCGATGGCGGCTACTTGTGGGTCATTGCCAAAACTTTTGATAAAAACGGGTGATAATGCCAAAGCACCTAACACAACTGCTGCCAATACGGGAACTGTATTATTGCTCATAAAATTTCCTATCTGATATGTCCAATTAAGGTCTAATAATTACTAAAAAATCGTCTCAAAATTGTATCTATCATAGCAGAAATAGTTTGTAAAACCTATGACATCGTCAGGTTTAGGTTTTTTTGTGTGCAAATAGGGGCGATAGCAAAACGGTCTTTACCTTGATACCCTTTTGTTGAACGTATTGTCAGCAAAAGGACTTTCATAGCGAATTTTTACCCTTTTTTTACCCTATCAGCCCGCTAATAAGAAATGGATTGAATGTGACAGCAGAGTTGTTAAGCCCTTAATATAAAGCTACCTTAACTAAAAGTAGCTTAACGTAAAGACAGCATAAGAAATTTATGGGGTAGCTAAGACAGTTAGCCATGCAAATCTTGTAACGGCTGTGACATTTTTTCAAAATGCTTACCCAAAACGCCACGATAGTTTTCTAAAATTTTGGGCAAATCGGCGTCATAGTCGCCCGTTGGGTAAAACAAGGGCATAAAGCGCATTTGTTTGGTCTTATAGTCCATCGCAATCGGTAAAATCGGTACGCCCGCCCCTACGGCAATATGATAAAACCCTGTTTTCCATTTTTCGGTATAACTGCGTGTCCCTTCAGGTGCCAACCCTAACCAAAGCTGCTCTTGTTGGTTAAATTGCTCAATGGCGGCCTGCAAAGTTGAACCTTTTTTCTGACGGTCAATCGAAATCATCCCACCCCATTTTAAGAAAGACCCGATGAGGGGGAGACGAAACAACTCTTTTTTACCCATCAATTTAAAATCAATGCCAACCGATAAAATGCCCATGACCGCATTCCAGCCATCTTCATTGGAGGTGTGCGGGGCAGCGAGCATCACCAGTTGTTTGACATTAGGTACGTCACCGACCACTTGCCAACCCGTTATTTGTAAGTATTTTGCGGCAAGTTTGGCAATTTTTGGGTCATGACGGCGCGGCACGTTAGACCCAAATTGGCTAGGGTCTACTGGCGTTTGGTTGATATCCATGAATATACTCTTTGAGATACTAAAATTAAGATACTAGGCTAAAATTTTCAGTTTACATTAGTTCACTGAAATTAGCAAATTTGTTGATTGGAGGAATTTATAATAAACTTTTGGGCTGAAGGATGATAATACTTGCACCCAACAATATTACCAAACCGCCAATGCTGTCCCAGTGCGTCAGAGAAACGCCATCGACAAATTTTAGCCATACCAAAGCCGTCGCAATATATATGCCACCATATGCGGCATACACTCGCCCTGTCGCGGTGGGATGAAGGGTCAATAACCATACGAACACGGCGAGCGTGATGGTCATAGGTACAATGAGCCAAAGCGGTTTATGCTGTTTGAGCATCAGATAGCCAAGATAACAACTGACAATCTCGGCAATGGCGGTGATAAAGAATAAAAGCAGGGTAATCAACAGTTTAGTCATATTCGCAGATTTGCCCCATGTTAGATGTTAGGCTGAAGGAGAAAGTTGATAAATCGCATCACGAGCGTCATTTTCTTTTGAAAAGTCTAACGCGTCATAGGATTTATCTACTTGATAATGTTTAAACGTATCAGATAGCCATACACTGTCAAAAGTACACGCTATCAGTGTAAGCTTAACGTCAATCATTTTTGCCTAGCCATTAAACCCCAATTTCCGCCAAATCGCCTTTTTGCTCAAGCCATACTTTACGGTCGCTGGCGCGTTTTTTGGCAAGCAGCATATCCATCACGCTATCGGTTGCCGTTGGGTCATCAAGGTCTAGCTGCACCAAACGTCGCGTATCAGGATTCATCGTGGTTTCACGTAGCTGTTCGGCACTCATCTCGCCCAAACCTTTAAAACGGGTAATTTGCGGCTTTTTATTTTTTGCCACTTTTTTCAAGATTTGCTCAAGCTCGTCATTATCAAGGGCGTACTCCACATCTTTACCAATATCAATGCGGTATAGTGGTGGCATAGCGACATACAAATGCCCTGCATCAACGACTGCTTTAAAGTGTTTGACAAACAGCGCACACAGCAGCGTGGCAATATGCAGTCCATCCGAATCGGCATCTGCCAAAATACAGATTTTATCATAACGCAGTTCGCTTAAGTCGTCCGAATCAGGATCAACACCAATGGCAATGGCGATGTTATGAATCTCTTCACTGGCAAGCACCGTATCGGGCGATACTTCCCAAGTGTTCAAAATCTTGCCTCGCAGGGGCATAATGGCTTGGAAATGACGGTCACGTGCTTGTTTTGCCGAGCCACCTGCCGAATCCCCTTCCACCAAAAACAGCTCTGCGCCATCTCGCAAATCACCGCGACAATCCGCCAATTTGCCTGGCAACGCCGGTCCTTGGGTGATTTTTTTACGCTCGACTTTTTTGGCGGATTTGAGGCGTTTGCCCGCTTTATTAATCGCCAATTCAGCGATTTGTTTGGCAATCTCCGAGTTTTGATTGAGCCACAGGCTAAAGCCATCTTTGGCAAAGGCTTGTACCACGCCCGCCGCTTCTCGGCTCGATAGGCGTTCTTTGGTCTGCCCGCTAAATTGGGGTTCGGAGAATTTTAGCGATAAAATATAATTGACCCCATCCCACACATCTTCAGGAGCGAGTTTGACGTTGCGCGGCAGTAGATTGTGCAGTTCACAAAATTCTTTTAACGCGTCAGTAATACCTGTGCGTAGTCCATTGACGTGGGTGCCACCTTGTGCTGTAGGAATCAAGTTAACGTAGCTTTCTTGTACAGGCGTACCACCCTCGCTAAGCCAACAAATGGCAAAACTTAAACCTGCTCGCTCGCCTTTTTTGGCATCGTAATTAAACACAAATGGCTGTTCTGGGAGAATGATTTCTTCGACCAGTTGCTCGGTGAGATATTGCGATAGCCCATCGGTAAATTGCCAAACGTCTTTGTCGCCGTCAATGTCATTGATAAAAGTAATGGTCAGCCCTGCCGATAACACGGCTTTGGCTTTAAGATGGTGTTTGAGTTGTTTAATGTTAAATTTTGGTGAATCAAAGTATGTTTCATTGACCCAAAACCGCACCAACGTACCGCGTTTTTTCTTGTTAGAAGACGGGGCAATCGCCAGCGGAGCAACGGCATTACCATCGACAAATTGCATGGTGAACACTTCGCCATTTCGCCACACAGTGACATCGACTTTGTGCGACAAGGCATTAACGACTGAAATCCCCACGCCATGCAGACCGCCTGAGACTTGGTAGTTGTCGGTAGAAAATTTACCGCCTGCGTGTAGGCGTGTCAAAATCAGCTCAATGCCCGATTGGTTAAATTCGGGGTGAATGTCGGTGGGCATGCCTCGTCCGTCATCTTCGACTGACAGCGAGCCGTCGGTGTGTAGAATGACAGTAATGTTTTTGGCGTGACCTGCAAGGGCTTCGTCCACCGAGTTGTCGATGACTTCTTGTGCCAGGTGGTTGGGGCGTGTGGTATCAGTGTACATACCAGGACGACGGCGTACCGGGTCAAGACCTTCTAATACTTCAAGTGAGGTGGATGTATAATTGCTCATTTTTTTCCCATTAAATAACACTAAACTTTAATTTGACCAACATTTTTTATTGAATCAACGGCAAGCCAAACAAAAATTGCACAATTTGCGGTAATTTGGTTTCAAAATCACTCATACGATGGTCGCCACCCTCTTCTACAATGATATGGCTTTGGGCATTGCTTTTTTCCAAAGCGCTTTGACTAAAATAATTGACCGCATCTTGGAAATTAAGCAGCTCATCGCCTTTTTTCAAAATTACCAATAAATTTTGCGGATTGAGCGATTGTTCGGGGCGATTTGCTACCAGCCACTCAATATCTTTTTTGCTAATATGCCAGCCATCGGGGGTCACGTGACCGATATAATCATCGGGCAAACTGTCAAAATCTTCCCCAAAAAAACGTTTGAGACTTGTGCCACTGTGCACACTTGGATTGAGCAATACCGTTTTTTTGCCTGTCAAATTTGCCAAAATATTGCCATAAAATCCACCGAGCGAACTACCGACCAAACCTGTATTCGGGTCTTTGGCAATAATTTCTTGGATTAAAGCAATCGACTCATTGGGTGAACGATTCAAATCGGGCGCAACAACCTTGATTTGTGGGAAATTTTTGGCACAAAAATCTTTGAGTTTTTGCGCTTTTTCGGCGTTTGGATTGCTATCAAGTCCGTGAATATACACAATTTGCATGGCTTTATCTCAAATTTTTAATTATAGTAAATTATCATATCGACTGTTGTTGATTTGGCTAACATTTAATCTTAGCATTGCTTGGCTAAAATAGCCACGATGCGAGGTCTCAACACGTTAAAATTTGTCGTGTTAGTTAGATAGCCGTGTTTGGTGGTACGTTTTTGTCTGTGTTATTTGATTTTCCGCCCAGTTAACCCTATCTCTGCATAGGTGGATTACTCGTCCATTGGCATGACGTAGTCAGGAGTTATCACCGCGATGGAGCAGCAAGAGTTATTTGAGATTGCCAGTCCTTGTATTCAAGTCTGCGAGCTTGATAAACAGGGGTATTGTAAAGGCTGTTTGCGCAATCGTACCGAGCGTGACCTTTGGCTTATGATGAATGACTCACAAAAGCGGCAAGTACTTAAGTTATTGACTATCCGACGACTCAAACGACTGCGTGCTCAGCGTTTGGCGCACCAAACCCCTACTGCGCAAGATGATGAGATAAATTTGACATTGTTTGAAGATAATGAAAATAATGTTGGCGACTCATTGATTAAATGATCGTAATGTCTACTAAAAAAAAATTAGGTTGAATGCATGAATAGTTCTTGGTTTAAGCAGGTTTGGCGACTTGCATTAACAGCGATTACGGTATTGATTTTTTTCATGGCAATTCGTGCGCTTTATCGTTTGACCAAAACTGTGCACTATCAAGACGTTCTAGACGCTATCGCGCATATTCCTACCTTCCATCTTATTATCGCCGCCATCGTGGTGGCTTTTGGTTATTTAGTACTTACCATTTATGATTTTATTGCACTACGCCAACTCGGCAAAAAACTTGATTACCGCCATGTCGCTCTTACCTCTTTTACCGCTTATGCCATTAGCCACACCATTGGGCTCAATCTTGTCACCGCGAGTGGTATCCGTTATCGTAACTATCGCCGTTTTAATCTGACTCATAATGAAATTGCCAACATCGTCTGGATGGTGTCGATGGCATTTACCTTTGGTATTACCACGTTGATTGGGGCGTCTTTAACTAGCCATCCTGAGATTACCATTCAACTATTGTCTGAGCTGGATAAATCGCTTGGCATCTTTGAGCATACTTTCTATGTGCGCGTGCTTGGCATCATCATGTTAAGTGTTATTGCGGCGATTATTGTATATGCTGGCAAGCAAGGCAAACATGTGGTGATTCGCGGTTGGCGTTTTGACTTACCGCCCGCCAAAATTGTGCTGCAACAGATTGCGATTGCCATTTTAGATTTAAGTACCGTGGCGTTGGTACTATACTTACTATTGCCGCCTTCTGAACATATCAGCTATTGGGCGACCTTTTCTGCGTTTATCCAATCAATGGCCATCGGTATTTTAAGTCATGTCCCTGGCGGTTTGGGGGTGTTTGAAGTGGTTATGATTACGGCTTTGCCCAAAGTCGATCGGACACAGATGCTGGCGGTGTTATTGATTTTTAGATTACTGTATTACATCATGCCATTTTTGGTTGCTTTACTGGCATTGTTGGCATATGAGGCAAAGCTATATTTAAGTGAAAATTCTGATAAAAAAAAATAACCTTTTACATTTTTAACACTTTGCATCAAACAAACGTGTTTTCATATGGTAAAAGGTTATTTTAAGCGTGTTTGGTACGATCATACCAAGTTAAATAGACCTGTCAAATCGACCTATCGTATTACCATTTAGCAGTATCTAAACTTCAGTGTTTAAACTTTTCGGCTAATAAAGGCAATAATAAATAAAATCACCGCTACTGCCAAGAACACATATGCCAAGTTTGCCGATAAACCTGCCACACCACCAAACCCTAAGAAACTAGCAATGAGTGCGATTACAGCAAAAATAATAGCCCAACGAAACATGATAATTCTCCTTTTTTTTATTGTTTTAAATGTCATGCACTGCAGTTAGACATTTTGCATTTAGATACTTTAACGCTTTACATTTTAGTTTTAATTAAAGCCTGTTAACCTATGCTTTATTGCATGAGTACATATTAAAATAACTCTATAGCGTTGTAACGAGCACTTTTGTAAGGTTTGTGGCTTTCTCATAACCCGTGTATAAAAAAGTGCAAAAAAAAACCATGCATGGTTAATGATGTGCATGTTTCTGGTAAACATTAGTAAGTATTGCAATGCTATGTTAATGTAGCTGTAGCTTTGTTAATGCCGTCAGATTACTTGTCTTTTGCTCCCGCCCTATGCCTAGACCATAGAATTTAGCCTACAATAAAAATTTACCTCTTTGCATTGATAAGCTCACTGATTGTTAACGCCACCGAATAACTTCCTTAATGGCATTAGGATCTATTTACGTATTCTCAACATTTTGTCCCTAATCCTTACATTGTTGCTGCCGATGATTGTTTTATAATGGCATCTAGGCTTTTAGTATTTCCTTGACCATTATTCTCTTTATAATACTGTCATATTTGGGAATTATACTAACTACCTACTATAACTATAGAAAACAAGCTAGCCATCAACCTAGTAATCAACAATGAGGAAAAAATTATGAAAAAATTAGCCACAACGCTTACTGCATTAGTCATAGCAACAGGTCTTACCGTGAGTGCCCAAGCAGCGACTAAAGTAACGACTACGACCAAATCGACTACCACACACAAAAACGTAGCAACGGCAAAAGCAAAACCGCAAAAAGCTACCCAAAAATCCACAAAAGCATCAAAAAATACTCACAGCACCAAAGCTTCAGCCAAGGCTAAAAAAGGCAGCAAAGTAGCTCCAAGAACCAGTGAAGTAAACATTGATATCCCAGCTGACCTAAAAATCGACGAAAGCACTAACAAATCTGTTGCGCCAACCGCACCTATGAATGCTCAACCCACTCCTGTGGTTGTGGTACCTGTAGTAAAAGTTATCCCAAAAGGTCCTGCCGTTCAATCAGTCACCGTTAAACCTATTGACGACAATACAGCGATTGCCTCAACAACAACGGCCGTACCCGTTGATGTACAAATCGTACCTGTTGTAGTAAAACCATAATCGCTAATTGTTAAGTTATTTTTATAAAAAAAGATGCCTGCGTGGCATCTTTTTTTTGTGGATTATTAGCTAATTAGTCTATTGATTATTTGGACAATAAAAAAGACACGTTTGATACTCTTTTTTATTGTTCCTTTTTTATTGTTATATAGCTCAAAATCTTTAGCAACCTTTAGCGATGATAAGCATATTTGGGATCCGCGGCCGCGGTGAATAACACGTCCGTTGATGAGTTGAGTGCTGTTTCAACCGAGTCTTGTACTACCCCAATAATAAAGCCAATCGCGACTACCTGCATGGCAATGGTATCAGGAATATTAAAGAAACTACAGGCCAATGGTATCAATAGCAATGAACCCCCTGCAACACCCGATGCCCCCGCCGCGGCTAAGGTAGATACTACCGCTAACAACAGCGCAGACCCGAAGTCCACATGAATACCTAACGTATGTGCCGCTGCCAATGTCATGACATTGATGGTAATCGCTGCCCCTGCCATATTAATGGTGGCACCTAACGGGATAGTGATTGAATAGGTATCTTCATGCAAACCCAACTTATGCGCAAGGTTTAGATTCACAGGAATATTGGCAGCTGAACTGCGAGTAAAGAAGGCGGTGATGCCACTTTCTTTAAGACAGGTAAACACCAGTGGATAAGGATTTTTGCGGGTTTTGACAAATACAATCAATGGGTTTACAACCAACGCGATAAATGCCATAGAGCCGACCAACACTGCTAACAAACGGGCATAACTTAATAACACCGACAGCCCCGTTTCAGCGATGGTTTGTGTCACCAAGCCAAACACACCCAATGGCGCAAACCAAATCACCCATTTGACCACGCTTGAGACCGCTTCTGCCAAATCGTTAATCATTTGCTTGGTATGGTCTGAGGCATGGCGCAAGGCAAGACCCAAAATTGCTGCCCAAGATAGCACGCCCATGTAGTTGGCATTGACGATCGATTTGACAGGATTTTCCACCATGTTGGTCAAGAGTACTTTTATCACTTCTGCTAAGGATGACGGTGGCGTCTGACTGACCTCACCGGCTTTTAAAATCAATTCGGTTGGGAATAAAAAGCTTGCTACTACCGCCGTCAAAGCTGCCAAGAACGTACCTGCCATATACAGCACCAAGGTTGAGCGGACATTGACCTGAGTGCCTGATTTATGCTGACTGATAGCGGCAATGATTAAGATAAACACCAACAACGGTGCAATCGCTTTTAACGCACCGACAAACAACGCACCCAAAATTGAGATGGTTTGCGCCACACTCATCGATAAACCGCCGATGATAGTCGGATTGGCTAATGAACCGACTAAAATACCAAGTATCAGCCCTATCACAATCAAAGGCACCAACCCCACGCGCTGATACGCTTGGATAAGCTTTAACATAATAACCTCTTAATATTTCACCGCAAAAATGGCTGATATATTAACATTTTTTAACAATTTGCATAAATTATTTTTAAAATCGTCAACTTGTCAACTTAACTCTATCAAAGTGTTGGGTAGAGAGGTTATCGGATTTGAAAAACTTGGATGGCAGGTGCGCTGTTGGTTGCTAGTGATTGTAATTGTGCTTGATAAACGCGGTATTTGTGACGACCACTTTCAACCTGTTCGGGGGCGGCGTCGATGACTTCTAGCAGGCGGCTAGCTTGGGTATCTACAATTGCTTCGTTAGTGAGATTGATGACGACGCCATCAAATTGGGTGACAAGTTCGATATTATCAGTAAGTACCACACTGGCAGGGAGTTTTTGGTGGTAAAAGGCATCAAGTCGCTGGATAATTTGGTGGGGAATAAATGCCACATCACTCAATGACCATAGTCGCTCATCAAGTGAGGGTAATAGCTCGGACGCTGCCACCACAATAATGCTATCCTCGCTTTTGGCTAGCACGGTTGAAATTAGCTGGCAGACGAACGCCAGCTGTTTTTTTTGCGGGGATAAAATATAAAAACTAATTTGTGATGCCATCATGGGGTGGTCAGCATCCTATCACCTAAACTGCATCTTGGGTAGCTTGGCGATAGAGATAATGCATCAACAACGGCACTGGACGACCCGTTGCGGTTGGCTCTTTGCCCGACTGCCACGCTGTCCCTGCAATATCCAAGTGCGCCCAAGGAATATCTTCGACAAACTTCGATAAAAAACACGCCGCTGTGACTGACCCTGCTGGCATACCGCCAATGTTTTGCATATCTGCCATGTTGGATTTAAGCTGCTCTTGGTAGTCATCATCCAGTGGCATGTGCCAAACACGGTCATACGCTGATTCGCTAGCTTGTTCAAGCTCAAAAATCACATCTTCATTGTTACTGTATAGACCTGAGCGCACATAACCCAGCGCCACGATACACGCCCCAGTCAAGGTTGCCATGTCGATAATCACTTTTGGCTGATAGCGCTGCACATACACCAAGGTGTCGCACAGTACCAAACGACCTTCGGCATCCGTATTGAGGATTTCCACGGTTTTACCATTCATGGCGGTGACGATATCACCAGGGCGAGTCGCTGTTCCTGAAGGCATATTCTCTGCACAAGCGAGTGCGCCAACGACTTGCAGCGGTAGACGCGCTTCACATAGCGCTTTAATCATCCCCATGACTGCAGCCGCACCGCCCATGTCGTATTTCATCTCACCCATACCCAAACCTGGTTTGAGTGAGATACCACCACTGTCAAAGGTGATACCTTTACCCACCAGTACAATCGGTTGCTCTAGGCTTGATTTTTTGCCTTTGGTTTTGCTGTTTTTGTCTTTTTTGGCGGCTTTGCCATTGTACTCAAGTAATACCAGCTTAGCTTCATGCGCGGAGCCGCGAGCGACTGCCAAAAAGCAGTTCATCCCTAATTGCTGCATGTCTTTTTCACCCAATACCTTGACCGTCAATAGCTCTGGGTATTGATTGGCCAAGCTTTGCGCTTGCTCTGCAAGATAGGCAGGGAAACACACATTCGGTGGCTGATTTGCCAAATCTTTGGTGAGTGATTGACCTTGGGCAGTCGCCTGTTGCAGCTGTAGCAGGGCGTCAAACGCGGCTTGGTTGTCTGCGCTGACCAATAAGGTCACGTCTTTTAGCGTCGGTTTATCCGCTTTTTGCGATTTATAAATATCAAAGGTATAGCTTTGATTCAACAGGGCTAATGCAAACTGACCAAAACTCACTTCATCCATACTATCGCCTAAACTAATCACCGCAGATTTGGTAAGACGACTCAAACTTGCATAAATTGCTTTGGCAATTTTTTGCAAGCTACCGCCGTTTAATTTATCTTGACTGCCCACGCCAACCAACAATAAACCCACATTGTTGTCAGTACCATAATTGATTGCGGTATCGGCAAGCTTACCCTTAAAACGACTCGCTTCAATTAGGCGACTGACAGCGGTCTGTAGCTCGCTCGTTAGTTGCCCCATAGTTTGGCTATTGTCATCTACCAATACCACGTGATAGCTGTTCTTGACCGTTTTTTTAAGCGCGGTCGCTAGTGTTAATGTCAAACTCATTTAAGCTCCTTAATTATTGTCATCAAGAAATAACTATTATCATAGCATACCTATTATGGTATTTGGGTTATAGCATTGGGTTATCACTGCGCGATGGGATAGCAGGCGTCATTGTGTAGAGTAAAATGCAGTTGTAAAAAGTCTTTGTAAAAAATGGCTTTGATAAAGCGGCTGTAAAAAGTGGTGGTGAAAAGTCATTGTGAAATGTTACCTTACAGTATTCATATTCATAATCTGTCGGTGACGCGCTAAAATAGCCGATTAACAGATGCGCCGAATGGTATGATGTCGTACAATATTGGCATTTACTTCCCTAGCTGTTTGAATTGATTAATTTTTGAGTAATATTAGGTGGTTACTTGTGATATTACGACGCTATATGACGCAACAAGTCGCCGCTAATACTGCGATTGTGCTGTTATTTCTGATGGCGCTGATGCTCGGCGGTCGTCTAATCCGCTATTTTGGTATCGCTGCAGAAGGCAGGCTGGATGTGGGTTTGCTATTTGCCATTATTGGCTATAACATTCCAACCTTTCTTGAGCTAATTTTACCGCTGTCATTTTTTATCGCACTGATGCTCGTGCTCGGTCGTATGTACGTGGATCATGAAATGAGCGTTCTGTTTGCCAGTGGCATCAGTCGTGGCCGTTTGACGCGTTTGATGATTCCGCTGATTACTGGGTTATTTGTATTTCAAATGGGAATTAGTCTTTGGGCAAAACCATGGGGACTGTCTAACAGTGAGCAGATTTGGCAAACCCAGTCGCTCGGTAGTTTACTCGATTTAGTGCGTCCAAAAACCTTTATCAGCAGCGGCAACTATCACCTGTATGTCGATGAGTTTGATAAAGAAAAACGTGAACTCAAAAACCTATACGTGGTGCAGCAGCAAACCGATAAAAGCGGCAAAATCGCCAAAAATGATGTTATCATCACGGCCGCGCGCGCCTATCAAGTACCCAGTAAAGACACGGATAGCTCAATGCAGCTAGATTTGTTTCAGGGTCGTCGCTATGAGCTTGGCACCAACAACGCCAAGTACAACCAAGCCAGTTTTGAAAAATATCGCATCACCCTAGAAAAACCTGCCAGTGAAAAAATTACCGAAACCAATGTTGAAACCCAAACCACTGCCAAACTGCTCGCCCATACCCAAAAACCCGAAGTCAAAGCCGAGCTGGGCTATCGCTTTACTATGCCTTGGCTGATTATCATTGCGGCGATGCTTGCTACCCCGCTTGCACAGGTACGCCCCCGTCAAGGACGCTGGCTTCGTTTGTTACCTTCAGTGCTCATATTTGCTAGCTGTGCGATTAGTATCATTTCGTTACGCACTGCCATTAGTAAAGAGCGCATTAGTGAGTACGCGTATATTTGGCTAATCGTTGGTTTTATCGCATTTGCATTGTTGTTAAATTGGCAAAGCCGCGTGGTACATCGTGTCCGCTATCGTCGCCAAAGTCGTCAGTTGTCCACAGGCGGTCAGCCATGATTTTATCTCGTTACGTTAAAAAACAAGCGCTTTTTGCCATGACAGGGGCTATCATTGGTCTTTGGCTACTTAAAGTCGTCTTTGATTATCTGGCAGAGTTGCAGGATCTCAATGATCATTACAATTATTTAGATGCCTTGCGTTTTATTGCCTATAGTGCACCCAGTGATTTACTCGACTATATGCCATTTGGCACGCTATTAGGCGCAGTGGTAGGTCTAGGCTTGCTTGCCAACACCAGTGAGTTGACGGTGATTCAAGCGGCAGGTATCAGCCGCTTTAAAATAGTCGGTTGGGTGATGCAACCAGCGATTCTTTTTGTCATTATCGGTTTATTACTTGGGCAGTATGTAGTGCCAACTAGCAATCAGTTAGCGCACCAAGTCAAACATGACAAACCTTTGCTATCAAGTGCCATCAACGGTTATTGGGACAAACAAGCCAACCGCATCATCAATATTGACTATGCCAATACCAAAGGCGAGCTCAAAAATATCAAAGTTTGGCAGCTAGACGACACTGCCCATATCCAGCAAGTGCTGCAAGCCGATACGGGCCGCTTTGTCAGTCAAAATACCGCCGATAAAACATCGGGCTGGCAGCTGCAACAAATCAAACAATTAACCATTGCCGCCGATGGGCACAGTCAGTTGACTACCATCCCGACTATGACGCTGCAATTACCCATTGAGCCGTCAGCGATTTATCTGTTAACACGCAGCCCTGATAACATGTCAGTGACCGAATTATGGCAGCACCAACAGCTCTTAGCCAAAGACAAACGCCGCTCGCTTGAGCATGAAGTTGCCTTTTGGAAAAAACTATTGTCGCCTTTTGCCATGCTATCGCTAGTGTTGGTTGCTTGTTCATTTGTATTTGGCTCCTTGCGTAACCAAAGCTTGGGTTATCGCATTGTGATTGCTCTGCTCTTTGGCTTGGTATTTAGTTATCTGCAAGATTTGGTCGGGTTTGTCAGTCTAAGCACGGGGTTTTCACCGTTTTTTATGGTGCTGTTACCGATTATTGCCAGTGCCGCGCTTGGCGTGTATTTAATTAGAAATAAAAACTGATATGTCTGCTGATTTATTGACTGACCCGCGTGTCGAAGCCCATCCGTTTGGTAACTTCTTTTTTGCTGATACCAAAGTTTTGATGATGGGTACCATGCCGCCCACACCTGATAAATGGTGCATGGCATTTCATTACCCCAACTTTTATAATGATATGTGGCGTGTCATGGGCAAGGTGTTTTTTGATGATATCGATTATTTTCGAGTCGGTGACGAAAAACGCTTTGATGCCGAAAAAATTAAAGCATTTTTACAGGCTTATAAAATCGGTGAATGTCCCTCAGTCACTCACGTCATCCGCGAAAAAGGCAATGCGGCTGATGAACATTTAACCGTGGTGGCTACAGTTGATTTGGGTAAAGTTTTGGCACAGCTTGAGCAGGTCAAGTGGATTTATACCACCGGTGGCAAGGCCACAGAAATGCTGATAGCGCTGGTGAACCAAAGTATCAGCGATCCCGCGTCACCCTATTTTGATCCCAGTCAAACACTCTATAAACTACCAAAAACCAATCAGTTTCTTGAAGTTAACGCTTTTGGGCGAGCATTTGGTATTTATCGGTTGCCATCGACCTCGCGCGCTTACCCGCAAAGCTTGGAGAAAAAAGTAGCCGCTTATCGGGCGTTTTTTACTTTGGCGGGGATATTGCCCGCAAGCGGCAGTTAGCATAATCGACAGTTAGCACAATCAGCAGTTAGCAAATGATAAGCAAGCTGCCATGACACAATTGATATAGTCACTGTGCTTGCCCTATTTTATACTCTTGCCCAAGACTGATAATCAATGCTTACAGTTAATGCTTACAATCATCATTTCAAAACACATCGTATAAAAATCAAGGCATGGGAGCCGATGCATGTCCAACCCCGCACCATCAATCTCGCTTGTCATCGCAATTATCAGCATGATTGGTTGTGAGCAATCTGATTCTCAGCAGCCAGCACCCCCTACCGCTGCCGCCGTGAGCGCGCCCCAAGAATTTGATGATAAACCATTGCCTCAAGTATTAGACACACAGGCAATCAATAAAAACATGCTTACCGTCAGTCAACTGGCGCAAGGTTACGTGATGCCTGACTCAAGTACCATCAATGACTATCAAGAAGCGTATTTTACTGTTATCAAGCAGCCAAGCATCGATGCGGCTGCAGCGAGTGACCCAAACGCCCTCAATCAATTTGACTATATACCTATCTCGCCTGATATGATTTTTGTCAAAACTATGCTGAGTCATTTTGATGAAACCATCGCGCTTGCCAGTATTGAGCAGCGATACGGCAAAAACCCTGAGTTGCTAGGTTTAGCCCGAGACATTATTAGTTCACGCCAAAATGAATCACAAATATTACAGAATTGGCTTGCCATGCAACTGATTCAAAACACCGCGGACCCTAATCAGCCGATGGCAGATAGTGTGGCAGCCCAGCAAGAAATCGATAGCATTATCGATGATATGCAGCAAGAAATGGTGGACACAGTCATGACTAAAAATGCCGACCAAGCATTTGCCCAAACCGTGCTGATTCATCATAAAGGCGCGATTGCGTTCTCACAAGTGGTTGCCAAATATGGTAACGATGACAAAGTGCGTAGCCTTACCAATACCCTAATCGATACCCAACAAGCCGAAATTCAACTTCTACAAAACTGGCTCCGTAACCACGGTTACGCCCAATAATCGTTTGCTGTAGCAGACAAAAAGGGCGGATTATCGCGCAATAACCTGCCCTTTTTTAGCATTAAATTCACCCAAATTGGTGTTGGCTAACTTGATGTTTGCTAGCTGTCATCCACATCATGAATCATTCGCGTGAGCGTGATTTGCCGCTGTAACTGTCGAAGCGGTCTTAACTCATCAAGCAGCGATAGTATTAAGCCAATCGCTTGTGGACTGGCATCAAAATCACGGCGTAGGCGTGAGGCAAGGCGCACCGTTGTCAATTGTGCACTATTAAAATAGGGCTGGCTGTCGATGGCAGGCGTTTCAGCATAAATAATATCTTCATCCATTAGCGCTAATACCCAGCTTTTATCCCAACTACTCGCCGTAATCAAATCATCTAAGGTTAACCGTAACGATAAATCCATATTGGTGGTTTGAGCCATGTTGCACTCCTGTTGTGTCTCTATAGTTATGTTTGGTGCTGGTTTGTCATTTTTTTTATTGTACTGCCTGTTTTTTTTGCTTAGTTATCAATACAGCTTAATTATCAATAGATTAGCGCGTTGGCACAAATGAGGCAAATGCCGATTTGAACGCTTCAAACGCTTGGATATCTGCGTCTGTATCGATTTTTGGCAACACGATATTTAAGCTTAAATACAAATCACCGGCTTCTTTGGCTGGGATACCTTTACCTTTAAGGCGAAGATTGGTACCGGTGCGGCTATTTTTTGGTACATTGACATTGACCTTGCCAGCAGGCGTGTTGACCGTGATTTGACCGCCCATGGCTGCTTCCCAAGGCGCAACGTCTACCGTTTGAAAAACGTCTTTGCCTTCTACACGGATATTGTCTGAATGATTAAATTTAATTTTTAGGTACAAATCGCCATTATCACCGCCATACGGGCTTGGATTGCCTTGTTTTACCAAGCGAATTTGTTGCCCTTCGGCAATACCTTTGGGGATTTTGACTTCAATGGTTTTGGTTTGATAATCCAGCCCTGTCGCGGTTTGTACGGGTAAATTTAGGCTGATTTTACGGGTATCGCCTTCATAAGTGGCTTTTAAATCAATTGATAACTCGGCATGCTGATCGTCGCCTTTGGTCGAGCGTTGCGACTGTCTGCCACCAAATCCGCCTGCCCCGCCCCCGAATGTCGAGAAAATATCATCAAATCTAAAGCCACCCGCACCTCCGCCTTGCGATTGACGACCGCCAAACCCACCGGCACCACCAAACTGACGGAGGATTTCATCCAAATCCGCTTGGCTCATATTGGCATTAAAGCCCTGACCGCCCCCCATACCGCCAAGGCCTTGACCCATATAAGGATTGTCGAGCATCATGTCGTATTGGGCGCGTTTTTCAGCGTCCTTGAGCGTTTCATAGGCGTTATTGATTTCACCCATTTTGGCGTCGGCATCGGGTGAGTCGTTGATATCAGGGTGATATTGTCGTACCAGTTTGCGATAGGCTTTTTTAATATCTGCTTCACTGGCTTTTTTATCGACGCCTAAAATGTCATAATAGTTTTTTTCTGCCATTATTATTGTCCTTACAATTTTGCGAATAGTGCTATTTGCGCAGCAATGTGATGATATTAATATAATGGCTATTTTGGCATTTTTCAAAACTTCTTTGGTAATTGACGATGATGAGCGCCAAGTGATATCAGCGCTTAATCGAAGTTTTGGGCTTTTTTTGACAACAGGATAACAGATGACAAAGGTTGCATTGTTAGATTATGGCATGGGTAATTTACATTCGGCGGGTAAAGCCTTGACGGCAGTGGGCGCTGATGTGTCGATCACGCGTGACCCTGCGGTGATTGCGGCAGCAGACAAAATCGTCTTCCCTGGCGTAGGGGCAATGCGCGACTGCATGGCAGAGATGCAGGCAGCAGGTATCGCTGATGCTGTCAAAACGGCTGTATTTAATAAGCCTGTGATGGCGATTTGTGTCGGGATGCAGGCGTTGTTTGGGCGCTCAGAAGAAAATGACGGGGTAGACTGTCTAGGGGTATTGGGCGGTGACGTCAAACGCTTTGATGATCATTGGCTAGATGACAAAAACGAACGCATTAAAGTGCCGCATATGGGCTGGAATACTATCACCCATATGGATTTGGCGCATCCGCTATGGCAAGGGATTGAAGATAATACCCATTTTTATTTTGTGCATAGTTTTTATTGTGTGCCGTCTGATACCTCGATTGTGGCGGCAACCTGTGATTATGGCGTCGAGTTTTGTGCCAGTGTGATTAAAGATAATTTGTTTGCGACCCAATTCCACCCCGAAAAAAGCCATACCGCAGGGTTGCAACTATTGAAGAATTTTGTGGAGTGGAACGTTTAAAAAAGGGACATGTATCCCTTTTTTAAATCGCAAGCTTTTCTTGAATTGCTAATTCTTCATTAATTACGAAAAGATTATTGGGATTTATAGCCCATAGTTTTAACACTTTCTTAAATCTTGCTCTAAATTTATCGGTAATAGGTGGTAAATGTTTTTTTGGAACAGGTTTTATGACGAGTCTAAGATGAATATCTATAGTTTCCCAATCAATATTTTTATGATTGTCGGCTAATTCATTATAGACTTGCTGATTCCTTCGCAAACATCCCATTAACTCCAATAGTAACGCATTTTCAAATTTCTCTAAAATTTCTTGCCAAAAAGCTTCATAATCTGAAGTTGATTCTGGTTTTGGTATAGATGACTTTGCTTCAATAAAAAATAATACATTACTTCTTAAATAAGTAAATTCAACAATTTTAAAACCATCACCCAATCCTTGATGTCCTGCGGAATTCTCTATTTTATAAATATCTTTTTCATCAAAATGTCCAAATGTCACGCCAGATTCTTTTATTGTAATCATTCTAACTTAAATTCCTTGAAACTCTTGCTCAAATAACCGAATAGACTCATTGATAATTTCAGTCTCTGGTAATCCATCTTCAAGAAGACAAGTTTGCTCCCATTCACCATTTTCATTGGCCATTAGTGTGGGAATATGCATTTGATTTTTATTAGCGATTAACAATAGCTTTTTAATGACATAATAAGAATGAGTCGCTAAAAAAAACTGAATCCCTGCTTGAGACAGTACATAAATAATATCAAGCAACTCAACAATAGCAGTAGGATGCAAAGCAGATTCAGGCTCATCAATAAATACGATTGAATCTTTATCTAAATATCTATTTCCCAAAAGTGTATCAAGAATAGCAACCTTTTTAATACCTTCTGCAGTTGTCATTATGGAAAACTTACTATTTCCTTTTTTATAAATCCAACTTTGACCTTTAGCATCAAACTCTACCTTCCCTGAAAACATTTTTTCCAGTTGCTTACGAGAGCTTGCAAAAGCATCTAAATTCCGCCCTTTTTGAGTTGGTATTTTTAGTGCTTTAACTAAATCAACATAGGTAGCATCAAAACCAAAAAGTTTATCAATAACAGCAGATTTGTAAATTACATCTATCAATGACAAAACTTCTTTAGGTGGTAAAAAAATAGAATTAGATTCCCTTTTGGTAAGATTATTCTCTATATTAGCTACTTTTACACTAGTATCTTTGCCAAAACTGAAAAATAGCGAGCTTTCATCCTCTAAAGTAATGGTTGTTGACAGTTTCTTACCATCACCTTTTGTGACGATATCACCAATTTTTTCAGTTTGAAAAGTCCAATATAGTTTATCACTTAAAACTTCAGAAAAATCTTGATTAGAATTACCTCTGTTAGATTCTTCATGGCTACGAAGTACACTATATAATGCCTTGAGTAAAAAAGTCTTACCTGTACTATTTTTGCCAAGAATTAGATTAATTTTTCCTAGTCTTTTTCCATGAACTTCATTAATTGGTCCATAATTTTTTAATTCAAAATCCTTAAGCATTCTGATCTCACATCATTAAATTTTATGAAATTGATAAACTAATATAACTTAATAAATCAATCAATTAAATCGATTTTGTACTTTATAAACTTCCCTCACCACCTCCCCAATCGTGGCAATCCCTTTTTTCAAGGTCTCATCATCTTGGGCGATGCTTAGGCGGATACACTCATGGGCGTGTTTAAAGTTTTCAGTATCCACGCCAACAAAGAAATGCTCGCTAGGGATAATTAATGTGCCTTTGGCTTTTAGTCGTTCATACAATTCCACCGTGGTTATCGGTAAATCTTTAAACCATACCCACAAGAAAATCGCGCCTTCAGGCTTGTGGATTTTCATCGCATTGTTATAGGGGCTTGGCAAGTCGCCCAGTTCTTGCTTTAGCAGCTGCACGGCTAATTTGGCTTGTCCTTGATAAAACGGACGAATGTGATTGTCTGACAAATCTTTTAGCCGGTCATCTTGTAGCAGTGGCGTAGCAATCGCCGCGCCAAAACGGGTCGGCGCTAGATTAACAATCGCATTTAGGCTGCTAATCGCTTTGACCACCTGCGGATTGGCGACCACAATCCCTGTACGCACCCCAGGCAAACCGATTTTTGATAGGCTAAAGCACAAAATAATTTGCTCATTCCAATTGAGTGTGGCTTGGCTATAGATGATATTGGGGAATGGCATCCCATACGCATTATCGATAATCAGTGGGATATCAAAGCGCTTGGCAATCGCTTCAAGGCGCGCCATTTCGTCATCGGTCAGCACGTTGCCTGTTGGGTTGGTGGGGCGTGAGCAACAAATTGCCCCGATTTCGCCGTTGTGCAATTCAGCCAAATTTTCTAGCGTATCAAAATCGACTCGGTATTTAAAAAAGCCGTCTTCACCTTGATGTTGCACAAATTCGATGCTGGGTGGCACTGCGATAAAATGCTGCCCATCCACATGGGCATCGGCATAACCCACGTATTCTGGGGCAAGTGGTAATAGAATTTTCTTATCCAGGCTGCCTTGTGTGGTATCGTCAAACTGCCCACCAAACAAGTTAAATAAATAAAAAAATGCGTTTTGTGAGCCATTGGTCAGGGCGATATTGTCTGTGGTAAGTCCCCAATCATAATGGCGATTAAAAAAATCTACCAATGCGGCAATAAACTTGGCATCGCCCTGCGGCGTTGAATAGTTTCCGATATTTTCGATGGCCATTGAGCCCATATCACCTTTAGCTAAGGTTTTAAACACCGACCAATAGGTTTGGTTAACTGTATCAATCCGTGCTGGATTGCCACCGCCGAGCATATTAATCGGTTGCTCGCTGTTAAGCGCATTGCCCAAATCATCCATTAACTGCAAAATACCGCTATTTTTGGTAAACTTTTCACCAAACTTTGAAAACTGCATGATTGCCCCTTTAATTTTGCCAAGCTATCTGCGTATTATAACAGGATGCCAGTGCCGTTGCCCGTTTTGGCTAAGCTGTAAACCCACCATCAGGATACCCCAGCATGAAACCGCATTTACCCAAACTCAAAGGCTATAGCCACACTTGGCAAACCACCTTGATGGTGATGTTGATGGTGCTGGTGAGCGTGGCATTGTCGCTATGGTTTTTTTGGCGCAGTCTGTATTTACCAGAGCTACAAAACCATGCGACTTATCTTGCCAATCAGCTGTTGATGATTGATAAAGCGGATAAAGATTTTAAAAACAATCCCGAGCTTAAAAATTGGATTATTGACGCCTCACATATTAACGTGATTACTGACCCACAACAGATACCCTCTTTTCAAGAAAAAACCTTGGTAGATTATTTTACCCAGCAGATGGCAACACAGATGGAAACCGTGATGCAGCGTCCTGTATCGGTCAATTTTAAATTCAAACCCGTACCGATTTTGTATATTCAAGACAGCGCGCATCCGGATGTTTGGCTGCAAGAGCCTGTCAAGTTTTATGCCAAATATAGCCCAACGTCGATTTATTTTTTCTTATTGGGGATTCCGCTTGCCACGTTGCTGACCATTTTGTTTTTGGTCAGACAATTAAATCGCCCGCTCAAACGCCTACAAAAAGTGGCGATTGATTACATCACCCTTGGACATGCCAACAATTTGGCGACCAATGAAGGCTCAACAGAGATTCGTCAGGTGAATTTGGCATTTAACCGACTGTTTCATAACCTGACCCAAACCCAAAAAGAACGCAATATTATGCTCGCTGGTATTTCCCATGATTTGCGCACGCCACTGACGCGGATGCGACTCACAGCTGAGATGCTACCCGATGAGTTTTTGCGGGAAGGGCTAGTGTATGACATTGAGGACATGGACGCGATTTTAGAGCAGTTTATTTCATTTATGAAAGATGGCTCAGATGAAGCGGTAAGATTGACCAACCTGCGCCCCATCATTAACGAGATTGTGGTGCAGTTTGCCCCCACCCCATTTATTATCGATATCCAAGACGATTTGCCCAGTGTGCCATTGCGACCTTTATCCATTAAACGTCTCATTGTTAATTTGGTCAATAATGCTTGTCGCTATGGTCAGCCGCCCATTCATATTGAGATTAGCATTGATAATGCTCTACAGCCTACCGAGCAAGTGGTCACTAATGAAAGTCTAACGCCAGAGATAACCTCTAGACAAAAATACTTAACCATCAAAGTTAGCGATGAAGGGCAAGGCGTTGCCGAAGATCAGCTTGAGCGGATTATGCAGCCGTTTGAGCGGGGCGAAACGGCACGTACCACGCAAGGGAGTGGACTTGGGCTTGCGATTGTAAGCCGCATTACTCACCTGCACAATGGTAGCGTCATCGCTCGTAATCAGCCCAATGGCGGCGGTTTAGTAGTGGTGGTGAATATTCCGATTATAGAATAAAGATGACAAAAGACTAATTGGTTGCTTAATAGGTTAGGCTAATCATGATTCTTTAGTAACTTTGGTGTTGATAGCTTCGGTTTTGATAACTTTGGTTTGGGTAGCCATTTTTACTTTTTAGTACCAATCATGGGGGGTAGTTCACTTGACACATCGGTGGCTGTGACAGGATGAACCAAGGCTGCACGCGCCTGTGAGACGGACTGGCTTTCAGTAGGTTTGCGCAAAAAACTATAATAACCAAAAACAGCCATGTTGAGTACCACTAAGGCTAAAAATAGATAACGCATGCCATCCTCGCTTGTGATGATTTCGCTCATCGGTTAATCGATATGCGCAAATTTCGCTAAACCATTGAATAACTCACTGAAATTTAGCCCAGTCTGAGCAAATTTGCAAGCGTTACTGGTAACGAGCTTATGACCCTTGCGCTTGCGTATATTTTTTCTCGCTACTTTTTTGGGTAATTTCATCGGCTTCAATACTTGACGCTAGCTGGCTTTTCGGCCATTTCATGATAAATCGTGCGCCACCCAAGGTCGGGCTTTCATCCACTGACATGCGGCCGTTAAACCAAAACGCAATTCGAGACACGATTGATAAGCCGAGACCATAACCACCCGAGGCACGGGTACGACTATCATCCAGACGCGCAAATGGGATAAAGACTTTTTCACGGTCTTTTTCTGGAATACCCTGTCCATCATCTTCCACACTGATAAAGGCTTCATTTTTTTCTAAGCCTGCTGAGATGATAATGGTGCTTTCGGCATAACGGGTGGCATTGCCTGCCAAGTTTTGCAACACGCGGTGTAAATAGCGTCTATCGGCTTGTGCAAATGCACCTTTTTGTACCTTGCCTATTTTGACGTTAACGGGTTTACCAAGCGCATTGGTCTCACGGGCAATCTGCGAAACAAGTTCTTGCAAATCGACTTCTTCCCAGTCCATTTTAGGTGAGCCTTCCTCAAGCTTGGCATAGGTCAAAATTTCATCAATCAAGCCATTGAGCGATTCGATATCTTGGTCGATATAATCACGCTGACTCATCCGATCGTCATAATCATCCGTATCAGCCAACATATCTACGGCAAAGCGAATACGTGCTACTGGGGTACGCAGCTCATGGGATACGGCACGGGTCAACTCGCGCTGGGATTCAATCAAACGGCGGATGTGCTCAGTCATACTATTAAAGGTTGCCGCTAGATGAGCAATTTCATCTTCGCCCACGACTTTTACTTTGGTATTGAGCTTACCTTCGCGCACTTTGGTGATACCGCTTTGAATGAGCTGCAGTTTACGCTCTAATGGGAAAATCAGCGCATACACCCCTAGACTGATTAAGAACATACTAATGAGCGTGATACTAATAATCAGATTAAGCGGAAACCAGTTAAACAGTGGAATGGGTCCCAAATCCACCACAGTATCTTGGAGTTCAGTCGGCGCTAGTACCCGAATCGATGAATTCTCTACACTGGTATTGTCACGGAACATAATCACGATATCTTTGCGATACAGTCGCGCTTTTTGGTCGGTATCAAGTTGCAGTTTATTAACGGATTGCAAGGTGAGCTTAAAAGGGAAAAATTTTTGAATTTGTTGCAAGCGTTGCTGTTTTTCTGCCAAGGTGCGATAGTAAGACAAATCATCGAGCAGCAACACACCTATCCCTTTAATTTGTTGCTCATTGAGTTTATTGACGCTGACATGCAAGACGTTATTCTCACCCGAGACTTTATGATAAATCTCTGCGGTATTGGTATCGCCATTAAAACGTACTACGGCTTGTTGTTTGTTGAGTCGATTAATTTCGCTGGTTTTAAAATCCGCTTTTGAGGTAGGTTCGATTTCAAACTTAGTATCAAATAAGGTACTGACATCAGAGAGCCAAAAATTACGCTCTTGCGCCGTTACTTGGCGCGACAACCCTGAGTCAATGAGATAAAATGCCGCTGATGCCATATCCTCGCGATAAGTCTGTACGCGTTCTGCGTTGATAGTGGTGATAAGCAATTGCGCAAACAACGCAACCAACAAACAGATAAGTAACAGACCTGCATAAATTCGCAGAAAAATAGACTGGTTTAAGGAGGATAATAGCGGCATAAAAATCTAGGGTTAAGGTCAATAATTGATAGCCGTATTATTACTTACCAATGCAGAGATTACAATGTGAAATTGTTGAAAAACTAGCTTGGTATTTAGCAACAAAGTAGTGATTGGTAGCAGTTTTGCTACTTTTAACAATGCCACAGCTTGCCGCTGATTACTGGGCGGCGGGTTTTTGCAAGGCTGCCAAAATTGCCGCTTCACCTTTGCTATTGCCAATCGCTTGCTCAATCATGTTGCCGTTTTCATCGAGTACCGAAATCACATTCGAGTGATTGATCATGCCACCTTCGGCAAATTGATAACGGATATTCATGGTATTGGCAAGCATACGGATATCATCATCACTGCCGCTTAAAAATACCCAGTTACCATCGGTTTTGTAATGCTCACCAAATTTTGCCAATACTTGTGGGGTATCGCGTTTTGGATCCAAACTCACCACTAAAAAACCCGTTTTCGCTTTGATATCTGCTGGTAGTTTGTCTTGCATGTCCTTCATGGTTTTCATCATAATTGGGCAAACTTGCTGACAGCTGGTATAGATAAACGCCGTGACTTGTTTTCTACCTTTTAAAGCATTGAGATCAAATAGCTTGCTCGTTTGATCCGTCCATTTGCCATTGGTTAGATAGACAGATTCTGTACTTGCCAATGCAGGCGTGCTTGCTGTCCCCACATCTTGATGATTCATTTTGCTATGGTCCATACCTGCCATATTGTCATGCGTCATCTTGCTATGATCCATTGCCGCAGAAGCGGCTACTGGCGTGTCGGTTTTGACATCGGCTTTGGTGTCGGGTTTTTGACAACCCGTTAGTGCTAGACTGCCGATGGCAACACACAAGGTAAAAATAGAAAAGTTATTTAACATCTTCAACTCCTTTAACATAAGGATCATTAATCCAATCAATTATAGTATTTATTTGGCTTAGCCATCTAGGTTAGTCCTCTGCTTTTGCACAGCGAAAACCAAGACTTGATAGGGCAAACTTTGACGCCAAACTTGAGCGGAAACCATAGCGCATAAATGCCGCATAGTCTGAAGGATCGACCGCCCCTGCTGCCCCAGAACCACAAAACAGGCCTTGATTTAGGCTGCCGTCCGAACGTGACTCACCCGTGACAAGGTTGCTATTGAAGTCATCTGTCCATTCCCAAATCAGGCCATGCATGTTATGCACCCCCCAAAAATTGGCTTTATCCTGTGCGATGTCTGTCAGTGGTTTTTTGGCAGAGTCGCCATACCAAGCCAAGATTTTTTGATTATAGCCTTTTTCGCTACTACCATTTTTGCGGGTTTCTGAAGCTTGGGCAACGTACTCCCACTGCGCCACGGTTGGTAATTTTTTACCTTGGGCTTGACAGTATTCATTGGCGGCATACCAAGACACATAGACTACGGGTTTTTGCAAGTCGGCGACTACTGGCTGGTATCCTTGCTGGGTATTTTTTTGCCAATGTTTAAGATAATCCGCTTCGGTGAAGAGCTTGGCAATATTTTGTTTTTGCCATTTTGGATTGGCTTGCACAAATTGATAAAACTGCGCGTTAGTTACTGGCGTTTTATCTAGCTTAAACGCTCTCACTTGCACAATTGGACTATCTTTACTTAAGTATAAAGGACGATAAGATCCACTTTCGATTTTTACCATATCGGTATTGGTCGGATAGCGAGTTACAAGTTCCTTCGGCAAAGGTGCTACGGGTGTTGTGGTATCACTGTTGACATTGGTTTGTTGTACATTTGCTTGTGACGAGGTTGCACTGGCAACTTGCGTGACCTGATTTTTTACATCAGTTTGGCTAGACTTAGATGCCACTACTTGGCTATTTTTGTTTGCAGAAGTGGATTCTGACTGGCAGGCAGTCAAACTAACCACACATATCGCTATAGCCAATGTTTTTAAGGAAAAATTAATAGTTTGAACCATTTCACCGCTCCTAGCACTAGGATGTTGTGGCTGACTATCATAATATCGGCATAATATCGGCATACTAGCAGCTGATAAATTGAGATCAGTTTTTAACCAAAAACCCAATCCATCGATAAGAATAGATTGGGTATCAATGTTATATAGAATGTTATATAGAATGTTAAATACGGTGTTTACCGATTTTCACATTATTATTGGTGATGTAAGCTACTAAAGCGCAGGTTTGGTCTGTTTTGCTTTTGCCACCTCTTCGGCAGATAGCTCCCCACCTTTATTGCCAAAACTGTTGAGCACATATGTCACCACGTTGGCAATTTGTTGGTCATTGAGCGATACTGCTGGCATGACGCTGTTAAAGGTTTGACCATTGACGGTCACTTTGCCTGATAGACCATTTGCCACGATGCTCGCTGCACGTTTGTGGTCAGCGTTCAAGTAATCAGAGGCTGCCAATGGTGGGAAGGCATTTGGCACACCTTTACCATCAGGTTGGTGACAGGCAGCACAGTTGGCTAAGTAAGTATTTTTACCCATAGCAATTTTTTCTTGCAAGCTTGCAGGTACTTTTTGTGCTGGTGCAGCTGCGTTATCGATATTTTGTGGCGCGCCTTCTGGTAGATAAACTTGGTCGTTTTGTTTGCCAGAATAGACGGTTTTGTTTGGGTCACCTTCAACTTTTATGATACCCAATGCCCCTTTGTTAAAAGCACGGAAGATTGAGTGGTCAACCATCACAAAGTCACCTGGGACTTCAGTTTTGAAGGTGGCAATCGCCGCCCCACCTGCTGGGATTAGGGTCGTTTGGACATTGTGGTTTTCAAGCTTGCCCGCCTCTACGTTGACTGTGTCAAAAATTTCGCCAATCACATGGAATGAAGACACCATGTTGGGTCCACCATTACCGACAAATAGACGAACGGTTTCACCCACTTTTGCTTTGAGCGCGTTTTCACCCGTCAATGCTCCGACAGAGCCGTTGAAGACGACATAGTCAGGTTTTTCTTCAATCGCTTTATCCATATCAAATGGTTGCAGACCTTGTTGGCCGTATTTACCTTTGGTATAGAAGTCACCTTGCATCACATAATATTCTTTATCAACTTTTGGTAGTCCTTCTTTAGGCTCAACCAAAATTAGCCCATACATACCATTGGCGATGTGCATACCCACAGGCGCGGTCGCACAGTGATATACATATAGACCAGGATTTAACGCTTTAAAACTAAGAACCTGTATTCATAAATAAAAATAATATATTTCATTAAATATATTAACTT
>NZ_DALZEG010000007.1:0-134411 GCF_031979465.1 Moraxella sp. CTOTU46934 | reverse complement strand
TTTATCGCCCTAAGTGAAAATCCACACAAGTTGTTCTTGTGTTTGTTGTTATTTAATGTACCAAAGATATCATCTATCATCTGGTGAGCTTGATATTGTAATACTTTTCGTTTTACGCTGTCAAGCTTTATTTTAATTCTTTCTAAGCTTCGTAACTTGTTTTACTTGTTTGTAAACTCTTCGTCGCTCAGTGGTGGCGTATTATACGTGAATCTGGATGGGTGTCAACACCTTTTTTTAAAATTTTCAAATAAAATAAAAATACCGCCTTGCGGCGGTATTTTTATCGATGGTTTAATCGGTGAACTGATTATTTATTGTCATCTTTTACTTCGGTAAATTCTGCATCAACGACCCCATCATCTTGCTGGGTTTGTTGAGGCTGTGCATCACCCGCTTCTGCCGTAGCGCCTGCGTCAGCATAGATTTTTTGACTAACCGGTAAGAAGGCATTGTCTAGGGCTTCAAGTTTTGACTTGATGTCTTCTAGATTATCTTCTTTGACAGCCAATTCTAGCGCTTTGATAGCGTCTTCTACTGCGGTTTTGTCGCTATCGGTTACTTTATCAGCCGCATCTTTCATAGCTTTTTGTACGCCATGAATACGACCGTCTGCTTCGTTACGTACTTGCGCAAGTTCAGCAAATTTAGCATCTTCAGCGGCATTGGCTTCAGCATCACGAATCATCTGCTCAATTTCAGTATCTGATAGACCTGAATCGGCTTTAATTTGGATACTTTGTGCTTTACCCGTACCTTTGTCTTTAGCCGAGATATTCATGATACCGTCAGCGTTGATGTCAAAGGTAACTTCAATTTGCGGTACGCCACGCGGTGCGGGTGGAATATCGGTCAAATCGAAACGTCCAAGCAATTTGTTTTGGGCGGCAATTTTACGCTCACCTTGGTAGACCTGAATAGTTACTGCTGGTTGGTTGTCATCCGCTGTAGAAAACACTTGTGATTTCTTGGTTGGAATCATGGTGTTTTTCTCGATGATTGGCGTCAACACACCGCCCATGGTTTCGATGCCTAGGGTTAACGGTGTTACGTCAAGCAGTAGTACGTCAGTTTTGTCACCCGATAATACCGCACCTTGAATCGCTGCACCCATCGCTACCGCTTCATCAGGGTTCACATCTTTACGTGGCTCTTTGCCGAAGAATTCTTGAACTCGTTGTTGTACCAGTGGCATACGGCTTTGACCACCCACCAAGATAACGTCATCAATATCAGACGCTTTTAAGCCCGCGTCGCTCAGTGCGATTTTACAAGGCTCAATGGTACGGTTGACAAGCGCTTCAGTTAAACTTTCTAACTTGGCACGGGTTACGTTTACCACTAAGTGTTTTGGACCTGTGGCATCGGCAGTGATATACGGTAAGTTAATATCGGTGCTTTGTGAGCTTGAAAGTTCGATCTTCGCTTTCTCTGCCGCTTCTTTTAGGCGCTGCATTGCCAGCGGGTCACCTTTTAGGTTCACACTGTTTTCTTTTTTGAATTCTTCAACCAAGTAGTCGATCAAGGTCAAGTCAAAGTCTTCACCGCCTAAGAAAGTGTCACCATTAGTTGACAGCACTTCAAATTGCTGCTCGCCATCAACGTCCGCGATTTCGATGATTGAAATATCGAAAGTACCACCACCTAAGTCATAAACCGCAATCTTACGGTCTGCACCGCCTTTTTTGTCCATACCATAAGCTAAAGCTGCCGCTGTAGGTTCATTGATGATACGTTTGACATCAAGACCTGCGATTTTACCTGCGTCTTTAGTGGCTTGACGTTGGCTGTCATTAAAGTAAGCAGGCACCGTTACTACCGCTTCAGTGACGTTTTCACCCAAATAATCTTCTGCAGTTTTTTTCATTTTTTTCAAAACTTCAGCAGAGATTTGAGGTGGTGCTAATTTTTTACCGTTAATGTCAACCCAAGCGTCGCCATTGTCAGCTTTGACAATTTTATATGGCACCATGCCGATGTCTTTTTGCACGACTTTGTCTTCAAACTTGCGACCAATTAAACGCTTGATAGCAAATAAGGTATTTTGTGGGTTGGTTACCGCTTGGCGTTTGGCTGATTGACCCACTAAGATTTCGCCGTCATCTTTATAAGCAACGATTGATGGGGTGGTACGTGCGCCTTCAGCATTGTCGATGACTTTAACTTTGTCACCTTCCATCACTGCAACACATGAATTGGTTGTACCTAAGTCAATACCAATAATTTTAGCCATAATTAAATTCTCCAATTTTTATTTTGATGGTAAGTGGTGATGAGCACCACGTTGTCTTGTATTTTTATATCGGTTTAACGATGGTTTTTTTCAAGCAGTTAGCAAAAGTTTTTTGCTACACTTGTTACCAATCGGTCAATCCGTTATTTACTTCTTGCTTACTAGCTACCTACGCGAACCATGGCTGGACGCAATAAACGCTCATGTAGCGTATAACCTTTTTGTAGTACTTGACCTACTTGGTTGGCGCTCGCCTCTGGGTCGATACCCACGGCTTCATGCAGGTCAGCATTGAATGTTTCGCCTTGGGGATTAACCACTTTTACGCCGTATCTTTCTAGCACCGTAAGCAGCGATTTGTGGGTAAGTTTGACGCCTTCAAGCACGGGATCATTGTCAGATTGGCTACTTTCAATTGCACGTTCAAGGTTATCCACGGTTTCTAATAGGTCTTTGGCAAACTTTTCTAAGGCAAATTTTTTGGTTTTTTCGGTTTCTTGCTCCATGCGGTTGCGCGCATTGTAGGCTTCAGCATTGGCACGGGCATGGGCTTCTTTGGCTTCTTTGACTTGACCTTCAAGCTCGGCAATACGCTGCTCGTAGGTGCTCAAATTGATGTCGCTAGGAATGGTTTTTTGCTCGTTACTTGGCTCAAACTGTTCCATGGCATCTTTTAACTCCGTTGAGACGGCGTCAGTTTGATTTTGCGGTTGCGTATTTTGGTTGTTATCAGCTGAATTCATCAATCATCACTCCTATTATCAAAGTAATCGTCACCAGGGTAACAGTTACACGTTACAACGGTTAAAGTTATTGGCTTTGATAATGGTGAATCCCTTTGATTTCAAGAGTGAGTCGCATTATTTGCGGGTCAAAATGGTGTTTTTACTATGAAATCCACACTAAATTTGCGTATTTATGACATGAGAAGATAAAAATTGCTAAAAACAAGGTGTTAAGCGCGTACTTGTTGTTGGGTTATCGCATCAAAAATCTGGCTAGGTCGAACAAATCCAATGGTATCGCCGAGTAAATAACCGATGGCATCACCGAAGTAATGATAAGCAGCCGCAAAATCAGTAGCAGGTGTTAAACCCGATAGGTTACAACTTGTGGATACCAAAAATCCAAACGGGTTATTGTTGTCTACGTGGGCAATGTGATTACATAGTTTGGCAATCATCGGATGGCTAATCACCCGTATGGCTAAGCTATCTCGCCCACCTGTGACCCAGTCGGGGATTTTGCCTTGCAATGATGCAGGAATCGGTAACAACCAAGTGGTGGCTTGTGCATCGCTAGACTGCCAACTTGCCGCAATGCTGTCGACTACCTGCTGTGGTAACGGCTGCAAGAATGGCTGAATATGGGCGATATCGCCTGTAATAACAATCATGCCTTTTTCGATTGGACGTTGTTTAATCGCTAAAATCTGTTTCACTGCGGTTTTGTTAAATGGGTCACAGCCGATTCCCCACACCGCTTCGGTTGGATAAGCGAGCAGATTGCCGGCTTGTAAAAATTGCTGAACTGCATCGAGCTGGGTGTCATTAAATTGCATTATATACCTCGATTATTTGGTAGTTTTCTTTGCTTATCGCTTATCAAAATTAAGGGCGGCAGCGCATGTATAGACCGCCGCGCTGCATCACCAGTCCCATGAGTTCAAGCTCAATCAGCCAGCCCATGAGTGTCGCAATATCGGTGCCGGTCTTATCGACCAAGCTGTCTAAATCTTGCCCGACCCAATCGAGTTGATTAAGTAGTGTCTGCAGATGTGGCGCCACCTCCATCGACAATGGCGCTTGGTGCAGCTGGGTGTTTGGTGCTGATTCGGACGGTAATTGAGCGCTATTGCTCACTGCCTGTGCAACTATCGGCGCTAGTTCAACCTCAGCGGCTTTGACAAGCGGTGATTTAAAAATTGATAAATCTTCCAAAATTTGTGAGGGATGATCGATCAAGGTCGCACCCTCACGAATCAATTGGTGGCAACCTTTGGCGTTGAGGTTATCAATATGACTAGGAATAGCAAAGACTTGTTTGCCTTGTTCATTGGCTTCTCTGGCAGTGATGAGCGAGCCGCTTTTGGCAGCGGCTTCTACAACCAAAGTTGCCAAACTTAGCCCAGCGACGAGCCGATTGCGCCTTGGAAAATGGTAACGATTGCTCGGCATATCAGGCAATAATTCACTAATGACGCAGCCACCTGACGCAATAATATGGGCTTTAAGGCTGGCGTGATTTTTTGGGTAACAATGTTTAATACCATTGCCCAGTACCGCAATAGTACCACCTTGTGTACCCGTCATCTGTAGACTTAACGCACCTAAATGCGCTTGTTTGTCAATGCCTTCTGCCATGCCACTGGTGACCCATAAGCCTTCGTGCGCCAAATATTGCGCCATATCAAAGGCGATTTTTTCAGCATGCGGGCTAGGTTTACGACTTCCAACGATCGCCAATTGTGGTTGGCTTAAGGCAGATAAGTTGCCTTGATACAATAGCAAAGGGGGTGGGTCATAGATGTTTTTTAACTGCGACGGATATAAAGGATCATTATCAAACACCACTCCATACTGCCCTTGTGATAGTTCTAATAGCGTATCATGCAAAAACTGGCTGGTTCGACTGGCGCTGATAAACTCAGCAAAACGTTTGTGGTGATTATCATGCAAGCCCAGCGCTTGCCAGTCTGCCAGCTTGGCTTGAATGGCTTGTTCAGCGCTACCAAAACGCGCTACAAGCTTGTTATAAACCGGCACCGATAAGTTCACTAAATGCCATAACAATAAGGCAGCCTGCTGCGCCGGGTTTAAGTTAGGCTGATAATCCTGCATCACGTATATTCCTTAGGCATGTATAGGGCTTATGAATGTTTGCTATTATAAATTTTTCTCACCATAAAAACTTTAAAGACAGCAAAGCCAGTCAAGGTGACTGGCTTTTGAACAATCGCTTACCCATCAAGCATAAGCAAGGGCAGGCAAGCAAAAGTAAGCGAAAGCGTTAGTTGCCGACCGCAGGCAATAAAAAATCTTGCTCATGAATCGGTGATTCTGCATCGAGTACATAAGCGTAGCTAATATCGTTAAATGCTTTAAATACCATGACATGACCGATTTGCTCACTTGGCAATCGTACTGCCCCACCTTTCACGGATGAATAGTCGTCCAACACTAAAGCGCCTTTTTGATAAACCGTCAACACATCGCCTGGCTCAGCGCCTTGGCTGGTACCCAAATTAATGGCAATCACCCCATCTCGACCCGCACTACTAATGGAATTTAAAATACGAATCACGCGACCGCCACGAGTAACGCTGGCAGGTTTTGGATAAAAAGCGGGTGGCAAGTACTGACCGACTTCGACAAATACACGGTCACCTTCGCGCACTTCTTGACCATACGATTTTTTAAGCTCGATACTAGAAACACCGTTTGATGCTACGCTAGTGACGATACCTGCGGCAACTTGGGTGACTTCAAGACCGATGACTTTACGGGTCACTGGGTCAACATACGGTTCGCCCTCACGGTACACGCCATAGCGTTGTCCCACAATGAGTGGCACGCCTTTGGCATAAATTTTGTTACCGACACCTGTGATAATGTTTTTATCTTTTGAAGCAAGCACATAGGGGGTAGTTTTAAAGTCATCAGGCGATACGATGATATTGCGCTCAAGCCATGTTTCAATGGCAGTCAAAGGAATCGCAGCGATGCTACCTGCGGCACTCACCACCGTGGTCGTAGTGGTTGGCGCGCTCATGGCTTTTTCAATGCCTGCACAGCCTTCCCCCGTGTCTACACCGACCAATTTTTGCCCTTTAATCACACATAAGATAATCACATCTTTTGGATAAATCAGATGCGGATTACGAATCTGTTTATTAGTCGCCCAAATTTCTTTCCAGCGCCACGGACTTTCTAAGAATTTACCGGAGATATCCCAAAGCGTATCACCTTTTTTCACCACATAACGGTTGGGCGCATCGGCTTTGATACGAGGTGGCGGATTATTAGCAGCGGCTAGCGAACTCACTGTCATACCAAGGGTTGCCAACAAAGCGAAGGATAATTTTTTCATTGTCGTGGTGTTATAGTTTGTCATAGCCCAATACTCAAGGTTAACGGCTTAACGCTTTAAAATGGCATACGCTTTACCATCACTTATAAAAAATCATAGCCGAATGTTGTGTTATGTGTCGCAAAATCACCAATAATTTGCACTATGTAAATTTTGGTTAGCATAGCATAAAATAATTGGGGCTTCATAAATTTTCTCTTTAATTCTCTTTAAATAGTTTTTTTAAATAATTGGTTTTTGGTAGATTTTAATCACTCAATAATTATCATTGATTATTTGCTATTGTGAAGCGATTGGATTGCACCTATATATAGGTTATAGTAGCCAAACTTTAGCGTTTGCGTTACCCTATGCCAATTTTTTTAGAGAATTTTTGCCAGATTAACCAAATTAAAAGTTGACCCATTATGGCCTTACGTACTATTTTAAACTACCCAGACCCGAGGCTTCGTACCCTTGCCAAGCCTGTTACCCACTTTGATGATGACCTAAAAACCTTGATTGATGATATGTTCGAAACCATGTATGCCGCCAAAGGTATAGGTCTGGCGGCAACGCAAGTGGATGAGCACATTCAATTGGTAGTGATGGACTTATCTGAAGATGGCAGCCAGCCTCGGGTGTTTATCAATCCCATTGTGACCCCGTTAGCCGATGAATTATATAGCTACGAAGAAGGGTGTTTGTCTGTGCCCGAGTATTATGACAAAGTCGATAGACCCAAACATGTCAGAATTGAGGCTGTCGACGCGCAGGGCAACCCGTTTGTTGAAGAAGCACAAGGCCTACTTGCCGTATGTATCCAACATGAAATTGACCACTTAAATGGTAAAATTTTTGTGGATTATTTATCCAAGCTCAAACAAGACCGTGCACGTGATAAGGTGCGTAAAGTTGTCAAACAACGTGAAAAAGATGCTGAACATAAAAGATTGTGATTTTTAACTGTAAGGGAAAACCATGACCACTCGCCCATCGCGTATCGCCACCGTAACACGAAATACTGCCGAAACCCAAATCACCGTGTCTATCAACCTTGACGGTACCGGTCAAGGCAGCATTGACACGGGTGTGCCATTTCTTGACCATATGCTTGACCAAATCAAACGTCATGGCTTAATTGACATGGATATTACCTGTAACGGCGACACCCACATTGACGACCATCATAGCGTCGAAGATGTCGGTATCACGCTAGGTCAAGCCTTCAAACAAGCGATTGGTGATAAAAAAGGCATCGTGCGTTATGGACATTTTTATGCGCCGCTCGATGAAAGCCTCTCCCGTGCGGTAGTGGATATTTCAGGTCGCCCTGGACTGCACATGGATATCCCATTTACCCGTGCGATGATTGGTGGGTTTGATGTGGATTTATTCAGTGAGTTTTTCTATGGTTTTGTCAATCATGCCATGATAACTATTCATTTGGATAACTTGAAAGGCAAAAACAGCCATCACCAAATTGAAAGTACGTTTAAAGCCTTTGCTCGTGCGCTGCGTATGGCGGTGGAATATGATGAACGCGCACTCGATAGATTGCCGAGTACAAAAGAAAGTCTTTAATAGCAAACTGTAAAAATAAAAGCCCTGTTTGAGACAAGGGCTTTTTTTATGCTAGTTTTTTTGTACTAATTTTTGCGTGCTAGTCTTTAAAATTATTAAATTGTAGTGGCACACCAAACTGTTTTTCTTTCAAAAACGCCATCGCTTGCTGTAGCGTGTCTTTTTTCTTATCATTGACTCGTACTTTATCGCCTTGAATCGCCGCCGATACTTTCAAATCCGACTCTTTTAATGCCTTGCTGATTTTTTTGGCGGTATCGCCATCAAGTCCATCTTTGAGATTGACCACCTTTTTCATTTGTTTGCCCGAGCCTTGATTATCCTGTGGGTCGAGCGACTGCAAATCCACCCCACGTTTTATCATGTTTTTCTCAAGCATGGCATACACGTTTTCCATCTGCAACTCATTGTCTGCGGTGATGGTGATTTTTTTGTCTTTCTCATTGAGTTCGACTTTAATATCACTGCCTTTAAAGTCAAAACGGGTGGCGATTTCTTTCTCGGTATTTTGTACGGCATGTTTAACTTCAAATAACTGTAATTCTGAAACCACGTCAAATGATGGCATGAGGTTTTCCTTATCAAATTTGTTGAATAAAATCTAAAAAATCTGCCCTATCATAACTGATTTTGTCAATTTTTAACAATTGACCCAATATTTACTCAAAAGATAATTGTATAAAATAAATCATATATTTCATTATGTTTCAAAATATTAATTAAAATGATTAAATTTTTGATAACGCTGATTACAGTTTTTTACCTTATTTGTTTGTATAATGAGTAAGCAAATAGGTCATTTACTAAAAAATGTAATATAACAATTTACGATAATAAGGAGTAGGACATGGCGTTTAGCGATATGATTGGCAAACAAGTGCCAAGCGTGACTTTTCATACCCAACAGCAAGGCAAATGGGTAGATGTTAGCACAGATGAATTATTCAAAGGCAAAAAAGTAGTATTGTTCGCATTACCAGGGGCGTTTACACCAACGTGTTCATCACTGCATTTACCCCGCTACAATGAATTGGCAACTGAATTTGCCAAACTAGGCGTTGATGACATCGTGTGTGTCTCGGTCAATGATACCTTTGTTATGAATGCTTGGGCAAAAGACCAAGACTGTAGCAATGTGACCGTGATTCCAGATGGTAACGGTGAGTTTACTGAAGCAATGGGGCGCCTAATTGATGACTCAGCAATTGGGTTCGGCAAACGTTCATGGCGTTATTCGATGCTGGTGGATGATGGCAAAATCGTCAAAATCTTTGACGAACCCCAAGACAGCGGCAGTGATGACCCATACGAAGTATCAGATGCCGATACCATGATTAAATATATTGACCCAAACTGGCAAGACAAACCCTCTGTCTCAATTTTTACCAAGCCTGGTTGCCCACATTGTGCCAAAGCCAAAGAAACGTTAACACAAAAAGGCTTTAAGTTTGAAGAAATTGTACTTGGTAAAGACGCTACTATTACCTCAGTGCGAGCCATTACTGGTCGTGAAACTACCCCACAGGTGTTTATCGGTGGCAAACACATCGGTGGTAATGATGACTTACAAAAATATTTTGCTGATGCAAAATAATGTTTGCTTAAATAAAAAAAAGACAGTCTAGGCTGTCTTTTTTATTGGCTAGTTAAAATTATTTTCCATCTCTTCAAGCGTCATCATCAAATTCATCACCTGCTCTTCCACTGCTTCAATCTCACTTTTTAATGCCGTCTGCTCATCGAGCAACGTTAACAAATCGGCTTTTCGGCTATCATCATACAGACCTGCATCACCCAGTTTTTCTTCGATCTCACCCAACTGCGCCATGAATTTTTCTAGTTGCTTTTCCTCGTTTTCGATTTTTTTACGGATGGGCGCGGTGAGTTTACGCTGTTCAGCGGATTTTTTGCGTTGTTCTTCTTTGGATAACGCATTGGGCACGTTAGACGTTTCACGTGAAACATCTGTTTTATGGTCGGCTAATTTTTTGTCTTCGAGCTTTTTATTGTCGTTCGCTTGTTTGGCTTGCTGTTTACGGGTCTGTGATAACCACTGACTATAATGAGCGATGTCATTGTCAAAGATATTACATTGCCCGTCATGCACCAAATATAGCTCATCGCAAACATTCGCTATCATTTCTCGGTCATGTGACACCAGAATGACTGCCCCTTCAAATTCTTGTAAGGCCATGCTCAATGCTTGCCGCATCTCCAAATCTAGGTGGTTGGTCGGCTCGTCTAATACCAAAACATTGGGACGCTGCCATACGATGAGCGCAAGGGTGAGTCTTGCCCGCTCGCCGCCAGAGAACAACTTGCTTTTGGTATCAATGCGCTCACCGCGAAAGTCAAAACTCCCTAAAAACGCGCGTAAATCGGCGTCTGAGGTTTTGCCTGCAAGACGCTGTAGCATCAACATGGGGGATGCTTCGCCATCGAGGCTATCCATTTGGTGTTGGTTAAAATACCCTAGTACCAAACTATCCGCGGCTTTACGCGTCCCAGACAAGGTAGGCAACTCACCCACCAAGCCTTTAATGACCGTTGATTTGCCTGCGCCATTCATCCCTAGCAGACCGATGCGGCTGTCAGGGGTAATTTGTAGGCGAATGTTCTCGATGAGTGCTACACCGTCGTAGCCGACACTGGCATTGTCTAGCACCAATAATGGCGACGTTAATTGCGCCGGTGTTTTGAACCGAAATTGAAACGGATTGTCGGCCATGATGGGCGCCAATTCAGTCATCCGTTCCAGCTGTTTGACACGGGCTTGCGCTTGTTTGGCTTTGGAGGCCTTGGCTTTAAAACGGCGGATAAAATCTTCAAGGTGGGCGCGGGTTTCTTGCTGTTTTTCAAACTGTTGCTGCTGCTGGGCTAGGCGCTCACTACGGGTACGCACAAAGGTGCTGTAATTGCCTGTATAAAGGGTCATTTGTTGGTTTTCAATGTGCAAGATATTGCTCACCACATTATCCAAAAACGCTTGGTCATGCGAAATCATGAGTAGCGTGCCGTCATAGGCTTTGAGCCATTCTTCAAGCCACAAGATGGCATCCAAATCCAAGTGATTGGTTGGCTCATCAAGTAACAATAAATCCGCACGGCTCATTAAGGTTTTGGCAAGGTTTAGGCGCATACGCCAGCCCCCTGAAAAACTACTCACAGGTTGGCTTTCTTGGGCAACATTAAACCCAAGTCCTGTCATGATTTGGGACGCTTTTGCAGGGGTACTATAACCATGGATATCATCGAAGCGCGCGTGCACATGGGCAAGCTCATCTTCTGACAAAGTATCTGGATGGTTAATCTTATCTTGCAGCTCAAAGTATTCTTTATCGCCACTGAGCACAAAATCTATTGCCGACTGGTCAGTGCTTTCAATCTCTTGCGCCATATGACCGATTTGCCAACTGCTTGGAACCGATAGACTGCCTGTATCGAGTGCCAATTCGCCTTCGCCTTTTTGGTTCAATAGCGTCGCAAAAAAACTGGATTTACCTGTGCCATTGTTGCCTGTTAACCCGATTTTCCAACCTGGATGGATTTGCAAATTAACATCTTTAAATAATACCCGCCCATCACGGCGAATACTGGCATCTTTTAGTTCTATCATAATCGGCTCAAAACTCAAAAAATTTGACTAAAATTAAATGGGAAAATTCTTGATAGTATAAAGCAAGCACCCCATAATAAGAAAAAAGTTTTTATAAGGAATACCCCGATGAGCGATACCGTAACTGATAGTATGGTTGATGGCATGACCTTGACCGATAATGCTGCCAAAAAAGTGCGTAGCCTACGTGATTCAGAAGGCAATAACGACTTGATGCTACGCGTATATGTGACGGGTGGTGGCTGTTCGGGTTTTTCGTATGGTTTTAATTTTGAAGAGAACTTGGGCGATGATGATGCTACCTTTAGCAACGATGACGTAGCATTGGTCGTTGATAGTTTGAGCTACCAATATTTACATGGCTCAACCATTGATTATGTGGAAGGCTTGGAAGGCTCGCGTTTTACCGTCAACAATCCAAACGCCACCACGACTTGTGGTTGTGGTTCGTCATTTTCTATCTAGCTTTACTGGCTAATTTTACTGTGGTTTTTTACCTAGTTTATTTGAATGATTAAAAGGCTTTAGCTTAAATATAGTAAGTAACTGTTAAGTTTAGCCTTTTAATTTGCGTTTATCCTGTATTTGTTACCTTTGAACAAAATCATCTACATTTTTTTAGCGTTTATCAGATTTTATTTGTGTTGTCAGCCTTTATCCATAATAATGGTGTGATCTACAGCGTAATAACACCTAAGTGTTATCATCAAGTACCCTAATATAGGTTGACATTAATTTATTCTTGTTAATTACTTAACGTTAAATGTGTTAATGATTTAAGTTTGTTAGCTAAGCAATGATAATTAAGCAATCTTTATTATTAATTTAATAATACCAAGGAGCTTATCATGGCTAAATTATCTTTAGACTCACTCAATAACATCGATGGTTTTATTGCAGCTGCATTGGTTGACAGCGAATCAGGTCTAGCCCTTGCCACAACGGGTAATGGTATCGACCTTGAAGTTGCAGCAGCGGGAAACACTGAAGTAGTACGTGCAAAACGTAAAGCTTCTAAAGCTTTAAACCTTAATGATAATATCGAAGACATCCTAATCACATTAAGTAAACAATATCACTTAATCCGTCCGCTAGTCCGTAACGAAAACCTATTCTTGTACCTAGTACTTGATCGTCAAAAATCAAACTTAGCCATGGCGCGTCATGAATTAAAAGGGTTTGAGACTGAATTAGATTTCTCTTAATGCCTTTTTCATTAAAAGTGACAGATGTCAGGTAAAAATTACCAGTTAATCGAGTAATACGATAGTTTTTATCATACCCACGGTATTATTACTGTGGGTTTTTTACGTTTGGCGAATATCGCAATTGGTAATTTCGTCATCACGATATTTTGATAGTGTTTGCCTAAATTTGGTGGCATAATTTCACACAATTAAAAATACTATTAGGATAACTATGACTCAAGCGCCTCAAACTTGTACTCCTTTGCAGCTACCTACTTGGCTGACCGCTGAAAACATTCATGGCATGCTTCGGGGTATTGAAAAAGAAGGCTTACGTATGAGCCCTGAGGGATATATTGCCACTACCCCACACCCTGCCAAGCTCGGCTCAAAACTCACTCACCCTTTTATTACTACTGACTATGCCGAAAGCTTGTTAGAGCTAATTACTGAGCCAAAACCCACGGTGAAAGAAGCGCTTGATATGCTGCGTGATTTGCATATTGTGGTACAAAATGCTTTGACCGATGATGAGCTGTTTTGGTCGATGTCGATGCCTTGTATGATTTCGGGCGATGAAGATATTTTGCTGGCCGACTATGGCACCTCAAACTCAGGTAGACTAAAAACCTTATATCGTCACGGTCTAGGCATCCGCTATGGTCGCCGTATGCAGACCATTGCAGGATTGCATTATAATTTATCATTTGGTGATAATTTATTCACCGCTTGGCAACAGCAGTTAGGTGATACCCAGCCATTAACTGAATTTAAAAATGAAAAATACTTGGGTTTGATTCGTAACTTCAAACGTCTAAGTGGTATGGTACTGTACTTGGTTGGTGCAAGTCCTGCCGTGTGCGCGTGTTTTTTAAAGGGTCGCGAGCATCCGCTACAGCCAATAAACGCATCAACTTACTATTTACCCAACGCTACCTCTCTGCGTATGAGCAAACTGGGTTACCAAAATAGCGTACAAGATGATTTAGACATCCGCTACAACAGTCTCGATGAATATGTCGCAGGTTTGCGTAATGCCATCCACACGCCGCATGCTAATTTTACCGCGTTGGGACTCGATGATGACAATGGCTATCCCATTCAAATCAATGACCATATTTTACAGATTGAAAACGAGTACTACAGCCCGATTCGACCCAAACAAATCACCCAACCTGGTGAAAACCCCAGTGATGCCTTGGCCAAGCGCGGTATCGCTTATGTGGAACTCCGAGCGATTGACTTAGATCCGTATAGCGAAATCGGTATCAGCCTAAATACCGCCTGTTTTATGGAAATTTTGGCATTGTACTGTCTATTGCTAGATAGTCCTGACTTATTGCCCAATGAAGATGCCCTACTTGCTCAAAACCAAGAAAAAATTGTCAATCAAGGGCGCGAGCCAAACTTAATGATTGATACAATGGCCGGGCAAGTCGCATTTAAAGACTGGCTAGTACAGCATTTGCTAGATATGCGTAAGCTATCAGAACTCATGGATGTCACCTATGGTAGCAATGATTACCGCAACGCGTGGCAATCAATGATGGCAAAAGCGCAAAATCCCGACAATACCCTATCAGCGCAAGTGTTAGCCGATACCAAACGCTTTGATAGTAGCTGGCAGTTTGGTAAGTCACTGGCGCAAATGCATGCCAATCGCTTAAGACATCAAGGATTGGTCCCTGAGCAAATGACTTACTTTGAGCAGCTTGCCAAAGATTCTGTGCGTGAGCAAGCCGATATTGAGCAGAATGACACACAAGATTTTTATGCATATGTAGGTCAATTTCGCTAATTAGTAGGTGCTAGTTATCAGGTGCCAGTTAGCAGGTATCGTTGGACTGATTATGTTGTAGGGTTAAATTTCTAAAATTCTAAGCGCTATGGTTTGGCTTATTCTTTTTCACTAAATTGTTTGATGGTTTTTTTATGCGTGATGCTTCATTGACCCACAGCTTGTTAAGTTATCGGGGACTGGCAGGACTATTGACGTTAGCCAGCATTATTGGCATGAGTTTCGCCTATTTTTATTTGCAAGGGGTGGTAAAATTAGACCCGTGTCCGCTGTGTATCTTTCAGCGAGTGGGTTTGATTGTGATGGGGATTTTTGCATTCATCGCCTTTTTGCTCAATCCAAAACAAGTTTGGGCAAAGATTTTGTTGATGTCTGGCGCGCTGCTCGGCATTTTGTGGTCAATTGCTGTGGCGATTCGCCATGTCTGGATTCAACATCTGCCACCTGACCAAGTCCCCTCTTGTGGTCCTGGGTTAGACTATTGGATGGATACCTTACCGATTGCCCAAGTGTTGAAAGAAGTGTTTAAAGGTTCTGGCGAGTGCGCGGTGATTGACTGGACGTTTTTAGGCTTTAGTATCCCAGAATTATCCTTGGGGTTTTTTAGCATTTTATTGGTAATGATTATTTTGGCGATACGTCAAAGCAATACTCGATAACGCTATCGATCGTGGGTTAAACCCATAAAAAAGGCGATAATTAATCGCCTTTTTTTATGAGCTTTTTTAGTCGCTTTATTCCCACTCAATAGTCGCTGGTGGCTTACTTGAGATATCGTAGGTCACACGTGATACTTCTTTGATTTCATTCATGATGCGATTAGACACGGTTTCAATCAAATCATACGGTAAATGGGCAAAACGTGCTGTCATAAAGTCGATGGTTTCAACCGCTCGTAACGCAATCACCCACGCATAGCGGCGACCATCACCGACCACGCCCACTGATTTTACCGGTTGGAACACGGCAAACGCTTGTGCGGTTTTATCATACCAACCAGATTTTTCCAATTCTTGCATAAAGATGGCATCGGCTTTACGCAAAATATCGGCATATTCTTTTTTCACTTCACCCAAGATACGCACGCCTAGACCTGGACCTGGGAAAGGATGACGATAAATCATTTTTTCAGGTAGACCTAATGTCACGCCGAGCTTACGCACTTCATCTTTAAACAAATCACGTAAGGGTTCAATGAGTTTGAACTGCAAATCGTCTGGCAAGCCACCAACATTGTGGTGCGACTTGATCACATGCGCTTTGCCTTGGTGACTTTTTGCCGATTCAATGACATCGGGATAAATGGTCCCTTGTGCCAAGAATTGAATGCCTTTGCCCTCAGCCGACAGTTCACGTGCGGTATCTGCAAACACATCGATAAAGGTTTTGCCAATGATTTTACGTTTGGCTTCTGGATCGCTAACACCGGCTAATGCGGTCAAAAAGCGTTCTTCAGCATCCACGCGAATGACTTTAACGCCCATGTTTTCAGCAAAGATTTGCATCACTTGGTCACCTTCATGGAGCCGTAACAAACCATTATCAACAAACACACAGGTTAGCTGCTCGCCAATCGCTTTGTGAAGTAGTGCGGCTACCACCGAGCTATCAACGCCGCCCGAAAGTCCCAACAATACTTGCTCATCGCCAATTTGTTCTTTTAATTGCGCCACACGCATTTCAATGATGTTATCTGGTGTCCAGGCATTGGCACAGCCACAGATTTGATGTACAAATCGGCTAATCAATGCTTCACCTTGCAGCGTATGGGTCACTTCTGGATGAAACTGCACCCCATAATAATGTTTGCTTTCATTTGCCATCGCAGCAATTGGGCAGCTTGGGGTTCTGGCAGTCACTTCAAAGCCTGCAGGTAACTCAACGACTTTATCGCCATGACTCATCCAAACGTGTAATTTGTTGGGCTCATCTTCAATGCCTTTAAAGAAGCTATCTTGAGCGGTTTTTTCAATGATAGCAGCGCCAAACTCTTGGTGACTACTGGCTTCAATTTTGCCACCAAACCGATCTGCCATCGCCTGCATACCATAGCAAATGCCTAATACAGGCACATTGATATCAAATACGGCGTCATTAATTTTTGGGCTATTTTCTGCATACACGCTCTCTGGACCGCCCGATAAAATAACCCCTTTTGCACCAAAGTCGTGAATGCGCTGTGCGTCGATATCGTATGGGTAGATTTCACAAAATACCCCTGCTTCACGCACGCGGCGCGCAATTAGTTGACTGTACTGTGAACCATAATCCAATACCAAGATACGGTCTTGTTTGATTGAGTTGTTGGATGTTGACATACAAGCCTCTTTAAATTTAGGTAAATAGCTTAACTGAACCGATGCTAAAAGGTTTCAAAAATTCATGGGTATTGTACCAATTAACGGCTTTATTTGCTGATTTTTATAGGGTGAAGAATAGCTATATGAATGTTTTAAGTAAAAATTTTTCTTAAAAAATTTCTATGATAAACGGTCATTAATTGCGTTTTTTTTGTATCCCTTTCACCAATTGATTATCTTTGTTACACAAACCTCATCTAAGAGGCTTTAGGTTTACCAAACTCTACGAAAAAATTGCTCATACTGCTACAGAGTAGACGCAAAAATTTATTATTATGAAACAGTAATAACCGGAAACGGTTTTACGAAAAATTGATTTTAATTGATTTTAATTTAACGTCACGTTTAATCGTTTTTCGACAATAAAAATAACAGCCGTATTAAAAATTTTTTCTAAATACTAGTATGGCTTGGATAAAAAAACTTCAAATGAGGATACAATCATGGTAGATAATATTAATAATTCAGACTTAAACCGCGACCCTATCACTGGTGAACCAGGCTCACATCCAATCGGTACTGCAGTAGGCGGTATGGGTGGTGCAGCTGCGGGTGCAGCTATTGGTGCTATTGGTGGTCCATTAGGTATGTTAATCGGGGGCGCAATTGGTGCTATCGCGGGTGGTGCTGCAGGTCACGCTGCAGGTGAAGCGATTGACCCAACTATTGAAGATACTTATTGGAACGATACCTATTCACAAACAACCTACTATAAAGATGGTTATGATTATACCACTGACTATCAACCAGCTTATGCCGTCGGTTATGCCAATCGTGCAAAATACCCAGCCGGTACAACGTTTGACAGTGTTGAATCAGACCTTGAACGTAGCTGGCATGAAGTAAAAGGTAATTCGCGTCTTGCATGGGAAGATGCCAAAGAAGCCATTCGTGATGGTTGGGATAGAACAGACGCGCGCATTTCTGGTCAGGAATATTCACCACGTCTTCGTACGGTGGATGGCTATGCAGAAGGTGAAGAAAAAGGCCATCCTGTTGCTACTGGTACAGGTGCATTAGGTGGTGCCGCAGCAGGTGCAGCCGTTGGTTCAGTAGCCGGTCCTGTTGGTACCTTAGTGGGTGGCGCTATCGGCGCGGTAGCAGGTAGCGCGGCAGGTCATGAAGTCGGTGAAGCAGTCAATCCTACCACCGCTGAAGATGCTTACGAAAAACCTCACCCAGTTGCCAGTGGTTCTGGGGCACTAGGTGGCGCCGCAGCCGGTGCAGCCGTTGGTTCAGTAGCGGGTCCTGTCGGTACCTTAGTGGGTGGCGCGATTGGCGCTGTAGCTGGGGGGGCAGCAGGTCATGAAGTCGGTGAAGCAGTCAATCCAACTGAAGCAGGTGAACAGCGTAAAGAAGCTAACCCTGTTGCCAGTGGTACAGGTATGGCAGCCGGTGCCGCTACAGGCGCAGCGATTGGTGCGGTAGGTGGTCCCGTAGGTTCAGTGGTGGGTGGTGCAATTGGTGCCGTAGCAGGTGCAGCCACAGGTAATGCCGTAGCAAATACGCTTGAAGGTAATACGGAAGAAGATACCTACTGGCGCAATAACTACAATACCACGACTTACTATAGCCAAGGCTATGATTACGATACCGACTATCGCTCAGCGTATGATTATGGTTACCGTGCCCGTCATCATTTTAATACCGCTAATGAGTTTGAAAGTGTTGAAAATGACTTACGCAATGATTGGGAACAATTCAAAGGTAGTTCTCGTTTGACTTGGGACCAAGCTCGCCTAGCAGCCCGTGATGCATGGTATCGTATTGAGCGTTAATCCATGGATTAAGCTTAACAATAAAAAAAGACTTTCATTGATTTGAAAGTCTTTTTTTATTTAACAAATTAAATTCAAAGCCAAAAAAGCCAGTTTATTAAATTACCATTTTGATGCCAATACCGATTAACACTAACCCACCAAAAATTTCAGCCTTACTCTCAAGCCACGTGCCAGATTGCTTGCCCATAAATACGCCGATAAAGCTAAAAATACCTGTTACCACGGCAATTACCGCACAGGATACATAAGGGTTGACTGGGATTAAATTTAAGGTAAATCCCGCTGCCATTGCATCAATACTGGTTGCAATCGCTAAAGTAGTCATGGTTTTATGCGTAATGACAACATTGGGATCATTGGCGATATCTAAAGCAATATTGTGCGGTGTGGAGTCTTGTGATGTGGCATCTTTATCATCACCAGCTAAGGCTTCATACAGCATTTTTCCACCAAGCCCCACCAAAATAATGCACGCGATCCAAGGCGCCCAATTTGCGATAAATCCTAAGATTGAACGTCCACCGAGATAACCAATCAAAGGCATCAAACCTTGAAAGACGCCAAAATATACGCCTGCCATAACCGCAATTTTGGTCGTATCTTGGCGGTGTTTGGCACCGAGTCCAATCGCTACAGCAAAGGCATCCATCGATAAGGCTATCGCTAGCAGTAATAAGGCAATCATGTGATATCTCTTCTAAAAATTCAAGCTGAAATAAAACCACCTTATTACAACATAAGGTGGTTTCCATTGTATTAAAACACGACCCTAAAATTGGGTTAAATATCCAAGTTGGTCACTGTTAACGCATTCTCCTCAATAAAGGCACGACGCGGTTCTACATCATCCCCCATCAGACACGAGAACAAATGATCAGCAGCAATCGCATCTTCAATGGTGACTTTTAGCATATGGCGATTTTCTGGATCCATCGTGGTTTCCCATAATTGATCAGCGTTCATCTCGCCCAACCCTTTATAACGCTGAATCGCTAAACCACGGCGCGCATCACTCATGATAAATTGCCATAGATAACCCATGTCTTTGATCGGCAGTTTTTTATCACCTTTAGCGATATAAGCGGTATCTGACAACATGTCTTTCCACTGGCTGGTCAAGCGATGCAAACGGCTATACTCACCTGAACCAATAAATGCGGTATCTAACAAGTATGCGTGTGGCAACTGATGGATAAAAATCGTCACGCGCGGTAGATAATAGGTTTTTTGATGATCGCCTTCTTGTTTGCTAAAGGACTCTAATTCAATTTGTGGGTCTAATCCGTCTGCCGTCACTGCTAAATTCTGCGCTAACGCTTCTACCCAATTTCGCATTTGCGCTTCATCTTCAATCATCGGTATGCTAAGCTTGCTGGTGATTGCCAACGCATCCAATACGGCGCTTGGATATTTGATTTGCAAACGGTTTTTGATGGTCTGAGTTTGGTTATAATCATTGAGCAAGGTTTCTAGCGCTTGCCCTGTGACCGCAGGCGTACCTTCACTCAAATGCAACTGGGTATCGTCAATGGTTGACGACAACAAATAGGCCTTTAACGCTTCATCATCTTTAACATACAATTCTTGGCGGCCTTTTTTCACTTTATACAGGGGTGGCTGCGCAATATAAATATGACCACGTTCTAATAGCTCTGGGGTTTGACGGAAAAAGAACGTCAGGAGCAAGGTGCGAATATGTGAACCATCCACGTCCGCATCGGTCATGATGATAATTTTGTGATAGCGTAATTTATCAGGATTGTACTCATCAGGCCCGATGCCTGTACCCAATGCGGTAATCAAGGTACCCACTTCTTGCGACGATAGCATCTTATCAAAACGCGCACGTTCTACGTTTAGAATTTTACCTTTCAGTGGTAAAATCGCCTGCATCTTACGGTTACGCCCTTGTTTGGCAGAACCCCCTGCCGAGTCCCCTTCCACAATGTACAGCTCTGACATCGCAGGGTCTTTTTCTTGGCAATCAGCAAGTTTGCCTGGCAGACCTGCGATATCCAGGGTGGTTTTACGGCGAGTCATTTCACGAGCTTTACGCGCAGCTTCTCGCGCACGGGCGGCATCGATGATTTTACCAGCAATCCCTTTGGCAGCATTGGGATTTTCAAGCAAGTAAGCGCTAAACTTATCGTGCATGGCTGATTCAACCGCTGGTTTAACTTCACTCGATACCAGTTTGTCTTTGGTTTGGCTTGAGAATTTTGGGTCAGGTACTTTGACAGAAATAATCGCGGTTAGACCTTCACGCGCATCGTCACCTGTTACCGCAACTTTTTCTTTTTTCATCAAGTTTTCGCTATCCATATAGCTATTTAGGCAGCGCGTTAATGCCGAACGAAAACCAGAAAGATGGGTACCGCCATCTTTTTGCGGGATATTGTTGGTGAAGCATAATACTTTTTCGTTGTAGCTATCTGTCCATTGCAATGCCACTTCGACACTGATACCATCATTTTCTTCACTGGTAAAATGAAACACCTCATTTAGCCCAGTTTTGCCCGCATTGATGTAATGAACGAATTCAGATAGACCGCCAACATGTTCAAACTCATGGCGTTTGTCATCGCGCTCATCCGTCAATACGATGCGTACACCCGAGTTTAAAAACGACAATTCGCGTAAGCGCTTGGCGAGAATTTCAAAATCAAAAATCGTGCCTGTAAAAATATCATCGCTTGGATAAAAGCGCACTTGTGTGCCTGTTTGATGGGTGGCTTCAAGCTGCTCGATAGGCGCTACAGGCTCACCATCAGCATACGTTTGGCTATAGTGGTAGCCATCACGCCAGATATCGAGCACCAGTTTTTTTGATAACGCATTAACCACTGACACACCAACACCGTGCAAACCACCTGAGACTTTATAACTGTTGTCGTCAAATTTACCGCCCGCATGCAGTACTGTCATGATAACCTGCGCGGCTGACACCCCTTCTTCTGGGTGAATATCGACAGGAATACCGCGTCCATTGTCTTTGACGCTGACCGATTCATCTTCGTGGATGATGATGTCAATTTGATCACAGTGACCCGCCAAGGCTTCATCAATGGCGTTATCCACCACTTCAAACACCATATGATGCAAACCTGTGCCATCGTCGGTATCGCCAATGTACATACCAGGGCGTACACGCACGGCTTCTAAGCCACGAAGTACGCGGATACTGTCAGAACCATAGGCTTTACTTTCTTGTTGACTTGATTGGGTAGTAAGGGGTTGTGTCTGATCGGCTACATTCGCAGATGTATCAGTCATGATGACTCCATAAGTTTTGCATGGCAAAAACGTCAGAACATACTCGATTTTATGGTCAAAATCGTTGATTTTTTTCTTAGTTTTTTGGCGAAAAATAAAGGGTTTATTGTAGCAAATTTTAGGGGAAAAGTCACTGAATATCCCTGCTTATGAGAGGTAAAATAGTGATTTAGCTCAGCTAAAAAGAGAGAGTTTAAGTTACATCAGTTTGAAAAAATACTTAATCATCTAACGTTAGTCACCTAAAAATATTATTGGTTTTTATAGGTCATTTTGAATAGGTTGTGTTTCAAGCGGTAATTGTCTAACGCTTCCCTGTTCCACGTGAAACAGTTTTATATTATCGTGCCAAATCTTCTGAATATTCTCGACGATATCTTGGGTGAGACTAGTGATAAACAGCTGCGAATTCACTTGTTTTAAGCCAGTTAATAACAGCATAAGCGCGTCATTGTCCAATTCTGCTGTGATATCGTCTACCAATACCAAAGGTACTTTATCGACCTGATTGAGTAACGGCAACTGCGATAAGCGAAGCGCCATGACCAATAATTTTTTTTCACCCCGTGACAGCATATCGGTGGCAAGCAATGTTTGCTTGTGTTTATGCCCTGCTGCATCAGTATGCACTAAATCTAGCACGACATTGATATCAGCCCGATGACATCCCATACGTGTATAGCCAAGCTCAATGTCAGACGCTAAACGATTGGCTAAGGTCGTTGCTAAGCCAGCTTCAGTATCAAACCCCGGTGTATAACGCAATCGTAATTTTTCAGCATAATGGGGTAAAAATTTTTGCACTTGCGCCAAAAAATGGGGCTGCCATTGTTCAATGATGTCGGCCCTTGCTTGGTGAATTTTTTCCGCATGTTGACTGAGCTGGTAATCCCAAGCGGATAGCTCTTGCTGTTGCAGGCTAGTCAATGAGGCATTACCAAAATTTTGCTTTAATAAGCTATTGCGCTGTTTTAATAGACGCTGATAAGACAGCCAATTGGAATGAAACGATGGTTCCACGTGAAACCCTAACCAATCTAACATTTCACGCCTTGCTTGACTACCGTCTTCTAGTTGGGCAAGGCTCACAGGCTCGAGTAATAGTGTGGGTAGCAGCTGCGCAAGTGGGCTTTGGGTGACAAGCGACTGCCCATTGAGTCGCAATTGCGTGGTAGCGTCTTGGGATTTGGCAATAGCGACTGTTTGATCATCATTGAGCCTAGCAAAAACCGTCGTATCGCTAAAACCATGCTCAATATAATGCCTCGATTGATGATGGCGAAAACTTTTGCCGCGCGATAATAAATAGATGCTTTCTAACAGCGATGTTTTTCCGCTGCCATTTTGACCCAAGAACACATTACAACTGGTAGGTTGTAATTCTATCTTGTGAAGATTGCGAAAATGATGAATAGCTAATTCAATAATTTGCATGATTTATCTACTTAACTACTCATCACTGGATTGAAAAAAATATGCCCGCTGACTAAATACGCATTGGCATAACCACAAACTCGTGTTTGCTGTCGTTGACTTGTTGAACCAATACCGAAGCATTGGCTTGGCTCATATTAAAGTCAATTTCGCCTTGCAGTACATTCAGCACATCTAGCAAATAAGCCACGTTGAATGATATCTCTAATGGCTCACCTTGATACTTAACCTCAAGCTGCTCGCTGGCTTCATCTTGCTCAGCATTGCTAGCACGTACCATCAAATTGTTATCACCTGAAAAATCAAAAATCACGCCACGCGATTTTTCGTTACTCAAAATAGCCACGCGGCGAAGCACATTCGCCAGCTGCTCTTGGCTGATACGGGCAAGTTTGTTGGTTGACGACGGCATGACGCGGCGATAATCGGGAAACTTACCATCAATCAGGCGTGCGGTAAAAGCCACCATGATGGCATTTTTTAGCTGTCCTGTACTATCGACTTCACCAAAGGGTAGTAAGACTTGTAAAAATTCACGGCCGACATTGAGGGTGATTTTATTATCTTGATTCGGTAGCATGCGTTTAAGCTCTGCTAACAAACGTTGTAATTCAAGTACAGCTTTTCTTGGTAAAATTGCATCAAGTGCCACGCTCTCATCACACTCGATCACCGTACGTGCCAATGCCAAGCGGTGGCCATCGGTTGATACCGTCGCCAATTGCCGCTCTTTGACTTCAAACAGCATACCGGTGAGATAATAACGCACGTCTTGCACTGCCATCGCAAAATGCGTTTTATCGAGCAAATCGACTAGGTCTTCACGGCCCAATTGGATAGGCGTGACTTGCTCGGGCTCACCCAATAGGGGAAAGTCTTGGGCAGGCAAAGTGCTGAGTTTAAAACGACTACTACCGCAGACAATTAAACACTGATTGTCGTTAGCGACAGTGATAGAGACCGGTAAACCGTCGGGCAATAATTTTACGATATCTTTGAATTTGTTGGCAGGAACGGTGATTTCACCTGGTTGTTTGCACGCCGATGCTGGCAAATTAAGGGTGGCTTGTAATTCAAGCTCCAAATCTGACGCTACCATCACCAATTGAGAGTCGGTTAACGCCAATTTCATATTTCCCAAAATCACCATGTTATGGCGTTTGTCAGCGGCTTTTGAAATTAAATTAATCGCTTGTAGTAACAAATCGCGAGAGATTACTAATTGCATGGCACCGCCTCAAATCAAAATGAATGGTTTAACAAATGGAAAAATTACAATCTATTATACGGGGTAATTAACTAAAAATCTTTTTAATCGAGTTAACAAAATACTAGGTCTGTAACATTAATTTTAATGAGCGATAATCCTTATCAAACATCAGATCGCTGACACAAAGTTCTTGAACTTTCTCACAGGCGTGCATCACCGTGGTATGGTCGCGACCGCCAAATGATTGACCAATTTCTGTAAAGCTGTTGTTGGTTAGTTCACGTGCTAAACTCATAGCCACTTGCCGCGGACGAGCGATATGACGTAAACGCTTTTTACCCATTAAGTCTTTGACTGAGATATCATAAAACTCAGCAACAACTTTACGAATATTATCCATGCTGACCGCTTGTACACGCATGGCAATCAAATCTTTTAACGCCATTTGTACCAGCTCTAGATGGATAGGCTGATTAAGCAGACGAGAAATAGCTAGAACTTTGTTCAGCGCCCCTTCCAATTCTCGCACATTGGCGATGATATGCTGAGCGATAAAAATAGCGCACTCTTTTGGCAAAATCACCTCTTGCGCCTTGGATTTTTTTTGCAAAATTTGAATACGGGTTTCTAGCTCTGGCGGCTCTAACGCCACGGCCACCCCCCAAGCTAGACGTGACTTTAAACGCTCGTCAAAATCAGTCAGTGCACTCGGGTGTTTATCGGATGCCAAAATCACCTGTTTATTTTTGCTCATAAAGTCATTGAGCAATAGCAAAAACTGCTCGCTACTTTTTTGCTTGCCGGCAATCACATGAATATCATCAATAATCAACAAATCGGCTTTTTTAATTTTATCTTTGAACTCATCGATTTTTTGTGTTCTTAATGAATGCACCAGCTGGTTGACAAACTTATCGGAAGTAAAGTAATAAAAACTTTTGCCTTGCTTTAAAATCTCATGGGCAATTGCTTGCATCAAATGGGTTTTTCCCAAACCTGTCGCGCCATAAATAAACAGCGGATTATTTTTTGATTGACCCAAATTGTTGGCAGTCTCTCGGCAAATACTATAAGCGATTTGATTGGATTTTGCGGTTACAAATTGGTCAAACGTAAAATGCGGATCGATATACTGAAAAGAGCGTTGCTGCTCATTTTTTACCAGCGTCACTTTTTGCTCACCAAGCCCTTGTGTGCTAATAGCGTCAGTGATTGCGTTACCCTTATCAATTTGAATTTGCACCTGAATCGGTAAGGTTGGCTCAAGCTGTTGTAAAATCGTTTGAATTTGACTTAAATGATTTTTTTCAACATAACTGGCAAAGTACTGGTTAGGTACATTGACAACCATCGTGTTATTATGCATCGAGGCGGATAATGGGCGAATCCACATGGTAAAAATATTATCAGGTACTTGATATTTTAATTCGTCAACGCACTTAAGCCATAATGCATCAGCCATAACTTTGCTTTCCTAATCCAAGCATCTTCAAAATTGGTGTAATGTATCATAAAACAGCGATTTTACAAATAAAATTATTGTGGATAACAATGTGGATATAATTGTTGATAAGTAAAAACAGGAAATTACTAACAAGCTATCAACGGTTTATATACATACTTATCAACATGGCAAATATTTGTTTTTTTATGATTTTTAGTTAAATATCCACAGAAATAGACCTGCTTAATAATAATAAATAATACTTATTGAATATATAATAATAAAATAATTTTTTGTGGATAACTTTTGTTGAATGGTATTTGTTATACAAAAATGTTATTTTAAATAAATAAAATAATTGATTGTGTCTGGGATTTAAAGAAAGAAATTAACCAATAATCTTAGTTATCCTTGACCTATTGGTTAAAATTAAGGATAATACTAGATTAACTGTTTTGAAATTTTGTATTTTAACCGCTATCGGTTAAATATCATGTAAATTTAGCCAAGGTGAATCGCATGAAACGCACTTTCCAACCAAGCGTAATCAAACGTAAACGTACTCACGGTTTCCGTGCTCGTATGGCTACTAAGAATGGCCGTCAAGTTTTAGCTCGTCGTCGCGCTAAAGGCCGTCATCGTTTAACGGTGTAATGTCTGTTTCTTAACTTGATTTAATGATAATGTTGACATTAAAACAGGTTATAGTAAAAAGCGATATACTTCTTATATCGCTTTTTTTATTGTTATACCCGAAGTCCGTTCGTAACCTACGCTTAGCGTACTCCTCTACTCTATTATTTCAGCCTGTTTTTACCCTATCCATCAAATCTTGATAGCTTTTAATGGTGCTTTGGTATTGATTTGGACTTATCCTCATGACTGCAGACAAACCTTTTAAATTTGATAAATCACAGCGGCTGCTAACGCCCAAAGATTTTAAAGCGATGTCGGGTCGTCATACCAAAACTGGTGAAGATCAGTCACAGCATGTTGTCGTTTTTAAAATTCATCAACCTAATCTGTTGTTATTCGTCAAAGTGGTTTTAGCTGATAGCCAAAGACAAGCTGCAGTAAATCGGTTGGGTCTTGCGATTACTAAAAAGAAAGTCAAACGTGCCCATGAAAGAAATCGTATTAAGCGATTAACGCGAGAGTATTTTCGGTTGCATCAGCACCAGCTAAATGCTCAAGTTGATATTTTATTAACTATCAAGCAGTTTTCCGATGATATGCAAAATCAAGCAATTGTCCAGCAATTAGCGATGGGCTTTAACTTAATCAATGATAAGATTGGAAAGTTGAAGCGGAATTAATTTTAGCGGCAGTTCGTAATATCTTTACTCCAATGAAGGTAATAAAAAATCTGGGTTTAATCCATGGATAAATTATTAGCAAAATTTTTGCTGTTGATGATTATATTTTATCAGCGTTTGATTAGTCCCTGGTTGGCACCTCGTTGCCGCTTTTATCCAACGTGTTCTAGTTATGGTCTAGAGGCGATAAGATTACATGGCGGGTATCGAGGGGGATTATTAACAGCCAAGCGTATCGCACGTTGTCATCCTTGGGGTGGGCATGGCATTGATTTTGTCCCTAAGCCGTTATATCGCTACCACTATCATTATATTGACACATTGCCGTCTTACTTTTTGGTATATGCTTATCACTATCATTAATTTATTGGGTTGATGAAATTATAAAAACTTGTTGCGAGTCTTAAATAGCGTAATTGAGTCAACTATTTATGGAATATCTTTTTTAACTTTTTTTTAGTAGAATGTCTTCTATTTTTTAATTGTTTTTCCTTTATTAGCAACTAGTGATTTCAAGCAATATCATTAGATAGGATAGCTATATATGCAAAAAATTTTACGGACATTGATTATTATCGCAATGTTAATTACGGGTTATTTGCTGATTCTGGCATGGCGGGATGATTATACCAATGTAAATAAACCCGTGGCGATAACCCCAACAACCACAGCGGTCAGTAGCAATGATGTGCCAGTGGCGGGGACTTCAAGTACGCCAACGGGCGATGTTCCAACCGCAACAGCAACCACACCAACCGCCGCTCCCACTACCCAGAAAACGGGCGCACAGCTCATTAGCGTGATGACGGATAAATACGATATTCGTATTAATCCAGTCGGTGGCGATGTGGTGTACGCCGCGCTTCGAGAGCAGACTCAAACATTAGATAGCAAACAGCCATTTGTACTCCTTGAAGAAGATAGTAATCGCGTATATGTGGCTCAGTCAGGGTTGATTGGCGCCAATGGTATTGATAATAGCAATGGTCGTGCGACTTTTACCGCACCTAGTAACCAATTTGTCATGCAGCCCAATCAAGCCGAATTGGTCGTTCCTTTAACTTATCAAAAAGATGGTGTAACTATCATCAAATCGTATAAGTTTACCAAAGGTCAATATCCTATCAACGTTAGCTATAACATCACCAATAACGGCACGCAGCCTTGGCAAGGACAAATGTATGCGCAGTTAAAACGTGATAATAGCGAAGATCCAGGTAAAGGTGACAAAGGCGCAATTAGCCTATCGACTTACCTAGGTGGCGCATGGGGCACACCAGATCAGCCTTACAACAAACTCAAGTTTGGTAATTTCAATGATGGGTTAAAAGCCAGCAGTGATAAAGGCTGGATTGGTATGGTACAGCATTATTTTGTCACCGCTTGGATGCCAAAGGATTACACAGCAAATTTTTATAGCCGTGAAGCTGGCAAAGATCACATCATCGGGTTTACTAGTAACCCTGTGTCAGTTGCTCCCAACAAGCAAGTGACATTAACGTCTGCCTTGTATGCCGGTCCAAAAATTCAAACCAACCTAAAACCTTTGGCAGAGGGGTTAGATAAAACTGTTGATTACGGTATCTTATGGCCGATTTCAAAAGTCCTATTTTGGATTTTGGATAATGTACATAAAGTCTTGGGTAACTGGGGTTGGTCAATTATTGCACTCACTTTATTGGTAAAAATCGCGTTAATGCCTATCGCCAATAAAAGCTATCACTCGATGGCAAAAATGCGCGCAGTGGCACCACGATTACAAGCCCTAAAAGAAGAATATGGTGATGACCGTATGCGTATGTCACAAGAGATGATGCGCATCTACAAAGAAGAAAAAGTTAACCCAATGGCAGGTTGTTTACCTGTATTGCTGCAAATGCCGATTTTCTTGGCGTTGTATTGGGTACTGGTCGAATCGGTCCAATTACGCCATGCCCCTTGGATTGGTTGGATTCGTGACTTATCATCCATGGATCCATTGTTTATCTTGCCACTCATTATGGGCGCGGCGATGTTTTTCCAGCAGATGCTAAACCCACAGCCGCAAGATCCTATGCAAGCCCGTGTGATGAAATTTATGCCGATTATTTTCACCGTGTTTATGCTATTCTTCCCAGCGGGTCTAGTGCTGTATTGGACGGTCAACAACTTGTTTAGTATGGCGCAGCAATACTTTATCAATAAAAAAGTTGAGCGTGAGCAAGCAGCAAAAGAGGCAGCACGTAACGTGGTGTAAATCCATCAATCAGTAAGTTATCCACCCTTTAAACCGTTGTTTAAAGGGTTTTTTATTGGCAAAAAATAATCATGTTGTAATCAGTGAGTGGATGTTAAAATATCAGTATTAAGTCAATGCTGACTACCCGAAATGTTAGATTGTAAAAAATTATGTTAAATAACTCTCAGACAGCGCTTACTTCAACCATTGCCGCCATTGCAACTCCAATGGGTCGTGGCGGGGTTGGTGTGATACGCCTATCAGGTTCAAACAGTTACCAAATTGCCTTGGCATTGACAGGTCGTCAAGCTTTCAAACCGCGATTTGCCCATTTTTGCCGATTTTATGATAGTGATAATACGGTGATTGATGAGGGATTGGTGTTATATTTCCCTGCCCCCCATTCTTTTACAGGTGAAGATGTGATTGAGTTGCAAGGTCACGGTGGTATGATTTTGCAGCAGCAACTTTTGACCCGTGTATTTGAATTGGGTGCAAATCAAGCGGTAGCCGGCGAGTTTTCGGCGCGGGCTTTTGATAATGATAAGCTTGATTTGGTACAAGCAGAAGCGATTGCTGATGCCATTGATGCCACCAGTGTGGCTGCCGCAAAAAGTGCCATGCGCTCGTTGACTGGTGAGTTTTCACAAAAAATTAATGCGCTGCTTGAGCAGTTAATTCAGCTACGGCTGTATGTTGAAGCCGCTATTGATTTCCCCGATGAAGAAGGGGTTGATTTTTTGGCAGATGAGCATATCGCCAAGCAATTACGCCAAGTTTGTGAGCAATTAAACAATGTGTTAGCCACTGCCAAACAAGGGCAGCTGCTGCGAGATGGTGTCTCAGTTGTGATTGCAGGGCGACCCAATGCGGGAAAATCTAGCTTGCTCAATCGCTTAGCAGGGCAAGAGCGTGCCATTGTGACCGATATTGCCGGGACAACCCGTGATATCCTACAAGAAACCATTGTGTTAAATGGTCTAACGCTGAATTTGACCGATACCGCTGGGCTACGTCACACCGATGATATTGTGGAACAGGCGGGCATTGAGCGAGCACGACAAGCCATCACCCAAGCTGATTTACTGCTTATGGTGTATGATGCGCACCGTGAGCATGAGCCGTTACGATTGGCGACGGAATTATTTGGTAGCTTACCCAATGCCAATTCGATATTAATGATTGCCAACAAAATTGATTTATCCGACAATCACCAAAATTTGCCCAAGCAATTTTCATCACAAGAGCAGATTTATCACCCCGTCTATGTGTCTTGTAAATATGGTACAGGGCTTGAAGAATTGGTCAATCAAATCTGTGATAAAGTCGGTTTTCACCCCCCTGAAAATAGCTTAATTGCACGAACCCGCCATCTTGATGCGCTGCGCCGTACCCAAATGGCGCTGCAAGAAGCCGATGAACAACTGCATTTGTTTCATGCGGGTGAATTGGTGGCGGAAAGCCTACGCCAAGCACAGATTAGCCTCAACGAAATCACCGGTGAATTTACCGCCGATGATTTATTGGGTAAGATTTTTGGCAGTTTTTGTATTGGCAAATAAATTAAAAGCTTTAAACTTAGCTAGGAAATCGCATGCACTGTCCATTTTGTAATGCTGAAGATACCAAAGTCATTGATTCAAGACTCGCGGCAGAAGGTGCGCAAGTACGACGTCGTCGTCAGTGTGCCGCGTGCCAAGAGCGATTTACCACCTTTGAAATTATCGAAGCGGTCATGCCTCGTATCATCAAATCCAATGGTCGTATTGAGCCGTATGATGGGCAAAAACTGCGTCGCTCAGTGCAGCTACCATTACAAAAACGTCCAATATCGACTGACAACATTGAAGCTATGATTAGCCGGATTGAAAAGCAGCTCAGACAGCTCGGGGAGCGTGAGGTGCCAAGTAAAATTTTAGGTGAAATCGTCATGAAAGAGCTGAGCCAAATTGACGATGTCGCCTACGTTCGATTTGCTAGCGTCTATCGTGATTTTCAAGATATTGAAGCGTTTAAACACATGGTGTCAAACCTCACCACGGACACCAACAAACAAGAAATCAATCAACGTATCGAAGATTTGACTCACCCACACAAGCTCAAACATCTACAATCCTAAGTTTTATTATGACGGCAAATTTATCATCCGCTGAGCGCTATCAGCACCAATACTACATGTCACGCGCCATTGAGCTGGCTAAAAAAGGACGTTTCACCACCCGTCCCAATCCTAGTGTGGGCTGTGTCATTGTCAAAGATAATCAAATTATTGGCGAAGGTTTTCACTATCAAGCAGGACAACCCCACGCCGAAGTGTTTGCCCTTCGCCAAGCGTATGAGCGTTATGCCAAGCATTTGCAAGGGGCAATAGCGTATGTCACGCTTGAACCTTGTAGCCATCATGGACGTACCCCGCCCTGTGCTGATGCGCTAATCCAAGCGGGTATTAGCCGTGTGGTGATTGCTGTTGTCGATCCTAATCCTAAAGTTGATGGTGGTGGTATTGCCAAACTGCAGCAGGCAGGTATCGAAGTCATTACCGGTATTTGTGAGCAAGCGGCTTATCAATTAAATGAAGGCTTTTTTAAGGTCATGCGTGGCGGCTTGCCTTTTGTGCGCTTAAAGATAGCGACAAGTCTGGATGGACGCACCGCGATGGCAAATGGTGAGTCAAAATGGATAACCAGCGACCAATCACGCGAGGATGTACAGCGTTTACGAGCGCAAGCAGGGGCGATTATCACGGGTAGCGAAACCATCCTGCAAGACCATCCTGCGCTAAATATCCGTAGTCAGCAATTAGGGGCAAATTTAGACGATATACCACAGCCGCTATTGGTAGTGCTTGACCGTCGTCAACGCATCCAAATGACGGATGCATGGTATCAAAGCCAAATCACCCATCGTCCCGTCTTGCTTATCCAAGATTCAACTATGAGTTTAACCACACTACTCAACACTTTAAAAGACAATTACCAAATTAACGATGTGCTAGTTGAAGCAGGTGCAACGGTCGCTGCTAGTTTCTTACAACAAGGTCTGGTAGATGAATTAGTCGTGTATCAAGCGCCATGCATTTTGGGTAGCAGTGCTAAGCCCATGATTAACTTTACGGCACAGCATATGCACCAACAAATGGTCGCTTCACTCGTTTCACATGAAACAATTGGCAGTGATATCAAACTAATATATCGCTTTGATAAGTAAATCCACACAATCGGTTAGGTAAATCTTGCTAAAAAAATTGGTTAAACTGTTATATTGTTTGCTTTTTAAAACTTATCCACATCGTTAGCTAAATTTAATGAAAGCGTTAAAAGTAGATTTTCTTTGTGGATAAGTGTTTCACATGAAACAGTCATTAAAGCTATATTTTACTGCACTACTAGACTATAAGCGGTGTTTCACATGAAACATAGCACAAAACACCCGTAATCTATCACAATTATGACCAGTGGATAAGTAGATAAATAAGGTCATAAGTAGTCTGTGAGGTTAAATTATCCACCAAAAGCTAGCTCTATCATTTTAATTTTTTGAACGCTTGATGCCCAATTTAAATTACAGCTGATTTTTGATTATAATTTAACTATTCTAAATAATATTTTATGTTTGTGATAGTTGTAAAAGTACATTAAAATGCATTGATATCATAAATAAATAGGATAAACAATGTTCACAGGTATTATTGAAGCGACTGGAAAAATTGTTGCCATTACGCCGACGCAAGGTGATGTGCGCTTAAAAATTCAATCTGACTATTTAGACTTTGCTGATGTCAAATTGGGTGACTCGATAGCAAGTAATGGGATTTGTCTCACTGTTGTAGAGCAAGGTAAAGACTGGTACGCCGTTGATGTTTCACGTGAAACACTCAATAAAACAGCGATGCAACAATGGCAAGTTGGCGATGTAGTAAACCTTGAAAAAGCCATGTTGCCTACCACACGATTTGGCGGGCACATTGTCACCGGTCATGTTGATACCACGGGTACGGTTAAACTGATAAAAAATGATTCGCGCTCGATTTACATAGAGATTGAGATTCCAAGCGAGTTTACCAAATATGTCGCTACCAAGGGTTCTGTAACGGTCGATGGTATTAGCCTGACCAGTAATTTGGTAGAAGGTAATGTGATTAGTTTAAATATCATCCCGCATACAGCGCAGGTCACCAATATAGGCAGGCATTGGAAAGTGGCAACAAAAGTCAACATCGAGGTGGATGTGGTAGCCAGATATTTAGAAAAACTTCTTGTGTCAACACCAGACAACATGTCAAATTCTAATCATGAAGGCATTACCTTAAGCTTTCTACAACAAAATGGGTTTAGCAAATAGAGCGCAACTGCTTTATAATGATGGACAAAGAACCACCAACCAATTTACTTTTAAAACTCGACCTTAATAACGTTTTACTTCAAACAAAAAAAGACCAAGTTAACCTGGTCTTTTTTATTGTCTCAGACCATGTAATGATTGATGGCTTCGATGAGTTTTTGCTTGTTGATAGGTTTGGTCAAAAAACTGTCCATCCCCGCTTCTAAACAGATATTTCTATCATCATCAGAATCGTTGGCGGTTAAGGCAACAATCGGCACACTATCTTTATTGAGGCGAATAATACGCGTCGCTTCAATACCATCTAGAATTGGCATGCGACAGTCCATCAACACAAGGCCGATTTGCTGACGATTTTCACTGAGTAACTTAACTACTTGCTCGCCATCGGATGCTACAAGATAGCGATAACCCAAGGCTTCCAAATGCTTTTTGGCAATTTTTTGATTAACCGGGTTGTCTTCTGCTATCAATATCAATTTTTGGCTAGAAGGATGCGCATCGTTTGGGCTCTCAAGATTGGTGTGGCCCTCATCAACCACTTGAATTGGTCCATCCAATAACAGATTAGGGTTATTAACGGGGGGCGTTGCGGATACTACGTTAACGCTAGAATTAGAGGGATTGGGGTACTGCTGCAAAAATTGCTTAAAGGCCAGTTGTACGGGCAGATGGGTATTGGTTTTTTCTTTTTTGATTTTTAACTCATATAGATGATTCACCTCAGCAATCAACAGGCTTAAAGACGCAGGTTTTTGCAAATACCCATCAAATTGTAATTGCAGCTCGGGTGACAGAGTTTTAGGTGATTCAATACTTAAAATAATTTTAATCGCATCATTATAAAAATGAATATTATTTAATAAATGGTTGTTGGCTTTGAGTGCTGCATCATCAATCACAAAGACAGGAACCAAGCCTTGCAAATTAAGGTTATTAATCGTATTGATAACGGTTTCATCAATAGTTGTGAAGATATGGTGCGATAATTCCACATAACTTAAAACTTTATTTGCTCGCTCAAAGATAGAAAATGGCGAGATAAGAATGAGTGTTACCCTTAAATTCCTGGTTTTATGTTGGTAAACAGGTTGCAGACTAAACTTTGGAATCGGTAAAAATAGTTGGAATTCACTGCCTTGACCAAATTGACTTTCTAAATGAATAAAGCCACCCAATAAATGTGAAAAACTATTGGAAATAGCTAAACCAAGTCCTGTACCGCCAAACTGCCGACTAATGGAATCATTGGCTTGTTCAAAGTAGGAAAATAATTTTTGTTGGTCTTTTTCGCTAATACCTAAACCGGTATCTTTTACCGTTATTTTTAACCAATCTTTGCTGACAGTCGTATTTTGGCTGGTTTTAGCCGCGATTAATGGGTGACGGCTATCGGTTTTATCAACCGTGATAGCCACGTAGCCCTCTTTGGTAAATTTTACCGCATTGGTCAATAAGTTTAAAATAATTTGCCGTAATTTGCCTTCATCACAATCAATAAAACGTGGGGTAAAGGGGTCCACAAAAATATACAGACTAATTTTTTGACGTCGGGCATTACCAACCATCAGTCCAGTGGTTTGGCGTAGTAACTGCAAGAGATCAATAGACGTGACATTGGTTTGTAGCCTGCCTGCGTCTAATTTGGCCACATCAAGCATATCATTGAGCAGTTGAATCATAGTATAGCTAGATTGTTGTAGCGTGGCGATGGTTTCTTGTTGCTCGCTATTAAACTGTGCTTTATCTTCAGCAAGTAGATCTATCATGCCGACTAGACCACTGAGTGGAGTACGCAATTCATGCCCCACTACCGCCCACATTTTATTAAAATTGGTTAGTTTATCAGTAGTAAATTTATCCTCGACCCACGCTTTTTGCAGCTTATCGTGATAATCGGTGGTATCTTGTAAGCCACAGCTATAACCTTGTAGTTGACCGAAACGGTTATAATACGGGGTAATGCGTAAATCAAAATACAGATTTCGCTGTAGATTGGTCACGGGTAAGGTCGCATAAGTCTGAATATTCTCGAGCGAATTTAGTAACTGCTGCGTGGTTTTATTGGCACCGGTGATAAAGTCACTGAGAATATACATCGACCCCGGTTGAAACGGGGTATAAAACACTTGTGAAAATTTATGATTAAAGTAAACAATCCGACCATTTCTGCTCATGATAAATAGCAAAATTGGTGAAGTATCAATCAAAATATTTTGTCGATAGGTTAACTCGCGAATCTTATCATAATATTGCCCCATCTTATAAGCATGGCGATTAAACAGCTGAGATAAATAGCGTAATTCAGGGTGGTCACGAAACTCATGAAGCTTGGCAGGCTGATAACCTTGACTAATTTGCAATTGCAAATTTTGGGCATTATCGAGAAATTTATCCCAAACATCATAAACTTTTCGCAGCTGAATCATCATATATAAAAATAGGCAAAACCCCAATAGCAGCGGCAGCAAATAGATAGGGTTGGCAAAATTACGCCAAAGTGGCAAATATTGTACTTTAACGTATAAGCGGTAACCCTCTGCCAGATTCTGCCAAACTTCAAAGCCATGAATATCATAAAACATTTTATTGCTTTGTTTGTTAGATAGCGTCCAATTGGGTAAGGGGACAGAAAAATCGTCATGGTTGTTTTTGACAACGGTAGTAGCACCCGTCGGCTCAACGATAATCAACTGATAATTTTTAATCACCGTATGGTGATCTAAAGTGACTTGGCTCCAATCGTGCTCACCGTGGGTAATTTTATGATTGAGTTTATCAACCAGTTCAATGAGGTAGCTTTTACCAAGCTGCTGTTGCTGATGCAACGCATAAAGCCAAAGCAGTCCATAACCTGTCACTATTAGTATCAGCTCGATAGCCACTAAGGTTATGATGAGTCGCCGAGCTGCTGGGCGATTGTAGAGAGAAAACTGGTTTGACACAGCGTGATATACCCAATAGAGAAAACGGTCAATGAAGGTAAAAGAAAAAAACCCATCATCACAATGCTAGATTTAAGTATTGTGCCAATTCATATTATAATAGCAGAAATTTATTGTATTTAAGACGAAATTTATCATGTCTCAAACCCCGCTTAGGGTCGTATTTGCTGGTACGCCCGAATTTGCTAAAGTCGCCTTACAAGCACTCATCGGTCACCAAAAAGCCCTTAATATTGACATTGTAGCAGTCTATACACAACCTGACCGCAAATCTGGTCGTGGGCAAAAAATTAGCGCATCGCCCGTTAAAGCACTTGCCTTGGCAAATAACATTGCGGTGGAACAACCCGAAAGTTTTAGCTTAAAATCAGCCAATGGGAGTGTTTCACGTGAAACACTTAAACACTATCGACCCGATGTGATGATAGTGGCGGCTTATGGGTTGATTTTACCACTTGGCGTACTACATACCCCAAAATTTGGCTGCATCAATATTCATGGCTCATTATTGCCACGCTGGCGTGGTGCAGCGCCCATTCAGCGTGCGATTTTAGCGGGTGACGATACTACAGGCATTACCATTATGCAAATGGCGCAGGGACTAGATACGGGCGATATGCTGTATAAAATAGAATGCCCGATCACTGACACAGATACCACCCAACTATTGCATGATAAATTAGCCAAATTAGGCGGTGAAGCCATTGTGACGGTGCTGTCTGATGTAGAAAACTATCAACAAAACGCGCAAAAACAAGACGACGCTTTGGCTAATTATGCCGAGAAAATCACCACGGCAGAGGGTGAGATTAACTGGCAAAATGATGCCATCAGTATTCAGCGTCAAATCCGTGCGTTAAATGCCTTTACCTATCTTGATAAACATAAAGACCCCAACAGCCGTATCAAAATAATAGAAGCAGCGCCCATTAAACTCGACCAACAAACCCATGAACCTGCAGGTAAAATCGTCAGTGTGGGTCGTAACGCGATTTTGGTCGCCTGTGGCAAAAACGCGACCAACCACCAACATCAAGGTGTACAACATCTGATTAATATCACCCAAATGCAGTGGCCAGGTGGTAAGCCGTTAACCGCTGAGCAAATTGCCAATGGAGATAAACTCAACGATGGTGATATTTTTCACTCATAACCAATTAGGCACATCATGACCCAATTACATTCTCAGCTTAACACTCGCGCCAAAGTTGTCGCCACCCTCGAGCGTATCCAACAAGGTGAGTCATTATCTAGCTTGCTTGACCCACTACTAAACCAAGTGAGCGAAAAAGACAAAGGCTTTGTCCATGAATTATTGCTTGGCACACTGCGTCAATGGTGGGCACTCGCTCGTATTGGTGAAAGCTTGATTGAGCATGAAGTCACTGACAAAGGCGTATGGGCAGCCCTCAATATCGGACTGTATCAACTATTGTATATGGACACGCCAGATTACGCGGCGATTGGTGAAACGGTCGAAGCAGTCAAACAACTGGATAAAGGTTACGGTGCTGGACTTATCAATGCCATACTGCGAAAGGTGCAAAAAAACCCTGCCAAATTTGCCAAAAAAATTGAGAAAAATCACAGTCTACCTAATTGGCTTGCCAAACAGCTCAAACAGGATTGGGGTGAATACTATGCCGAGCTTGGACAAGCGCTTCGCCAACCTGCGCCCATATTCTTACGCGTCAATCGCAAATTTTGTAGTGTAGAGGATTATGCCGATATATTAACCCAACAAGGCATCGGGTTTGCCCTAGTGTTCATCGGCTTTGAGGAGGTGCAAACCATTCAACTCACTGACGCTATAAGAATCACCGATTTGCCTAAATTTGCCGAAGGATGGGTCAGTGTGCAAGACAGACATGCCCAGTTATCAGCACATATTTTGGCAAGCCTCGCCTTGGATAAATCTTTGACGGTACTAGATGCTTGCACTGCACCGGGAGGTAAACTGGCGCATTTATTGGAGCTTGATCAGTCAAAAACGTTTCACGTGAAACATCAAAATATCGCGCATGTAATCGCTTTGGACAACGATGAAAAACGGCTACAACGGGTCAGCCAAAACCTTGAGCGTTTGCAGTTAAACCAAGAAAATGTACAATTGGTATGTGAGGATGCCACAACGTTTCAAGCCGATACCCAATTTGATGTGATAATGCTTGATGCACCTTGCACTGCAACGGGGGTGATTCGCCGCCATCCTGATATTGCATTGCTACGCACTGAAGAAGATGTGGGGCAAACTGCCGCGTTACAAGCCAATATTTTAGCCAACTGTTGGCATAATTTAGCCGATGACGGCTATCTACTCTACATCACCTGCTCGATGTTAAAAGCAGAGAATGAAAACCAATTACAAGCGTTTTTAGCCGCGCACAAAGCGGCACAAATCGTGGATTTTAGCCTTAATTTATCTAACCAAATCAAACGGGACATCGGTTATCAATGCTTGCCGCTTCATCAAAACGATGGCGATGGCTTTTATTATGCCTTACTGCAAAAACGTGGCTAAAAAATTGGCATTCATCGCAATGCTAGGTTTATGCTAAACTGCATCAAATTGATTAAATGGATGGAAAGATGAACTATATCAGCACCCGTGGTAAAACGGCCCCTATGCAATTTAGTGATGTGTTACTGATGGGACTTGCCCCAGACGGCGGCTTAATGCTACCTGAAGAATACCCACAGATTGATGAAGCAACCCTCACCCAATGGCGCACTTTAAGCTACCCTGAGCTTGCCTTTGAAATCATGCAATTATTTGCCACCGATATCCCAAAAGACGATTTAAAAACACTGATTGATAAAACTTACACCGTGCAGGCATTTGGCAATCCTGATATCACCCCTGTTCGTACACTCAAAGATGGCATCAAAATCATCGAGTTATCAAATGGTCCCACACTGGCATTTAAAGACATCGCCATGCAGTTTTTGGGCAATGCTTTTGAATATGTGTTAAAGAAAAAAAATGAGCGTCTGACCATCATCGGCGCCACATCAGGTGATACAGGCTCAGCTGCTGAATATGCGTTGCGCGGCAAAGACAATATCGAAGTGTTCATGATGTCACCCCATGGCAAAATGAGTGAGTTCCAGCGCGCACAAATGTATAGCCTCGATGACAAAAATATCCATAACATCGCCATCAAAGGTATGTTCGATGACTGCCAAGACATCGTAAAAGCCCTGCAGCAAGATGCTGAGTTTAAAGCCAAATACAGCCTTGGGACTGTCAACTCCATTAACTGGGGTCGTATCCTCGCGCAAATCGTCTACTATTTTAAAGGTTACTTTGCCAGCACCACCGACAACAGCCAAAAGGTGAGTTTCTGCGTGCCATCGGGTAACTTTGGTAATATCTGCGCGGGACATATTGCCCGTGAAATGGGATTACCCATCGAGCGGTTAATCGTTGCCACCAACGAAAACGACGTTCTGCATGACTTTTTTACTACTGGTAAATATAGCCCCCGTACCGCTGACAAGACTTATGTGACATCAAGTCCATCGATGGATATTTCAAAAGCGTCGAATTTTGAGCGTTTTGTATACCTGCTCGCTGAGAAAAATGGCGAAAAAATTAATACGCTTTGGCAGGATGTCAACGCAGGCAAAGGCTTTGATATGTCGGATTTGATGGCAAACATCAATGGCAAATATGGCTTTGCATCGGGTAAATCAACCCATGCCGACCGTATCGCCACAATCAAACAAGTGTATGCCGAAGACAATCAGCTCATTGACCCGCACACCGCTGATGGGATAAAAGTGGCTCGTGAAGTACGCAAAAAGGGTGAGGTCATTGTCTGCGCCGAAACCGCCTTGCCAGCCAAATTTGCCGAGACCATCACCGAAGCTGTCGGTCAACTTGACATTCCCCGTCCCAAACATACCGATAATATCGAAAGCTTGGCGCAGTATGTGACTGTGCTTGATAATGATGCAAATTTGGTGCGGGCGCAAATTGAACAGTTTGTGGTAGCCAAATAATGGCTATCTAATAAATTGGCTAATAAGTTGGGTTAAACAAAAGCCTTTTAATTTGCTAGTTAAAAGGCTTTTTTGCATTAGTGTTCTCTTTTGCCTTATTGTTTATGGACAAATTTGCGCAGTATCGCTTTGACTTCATCCGTCTGCAGACGGTTACTAAAGTGAACATTTTCTTGTTGGATACGCGCTAGGATTTCTGTGGCATTACGCATCAAGTCTTTGGTTTGTCGTACCGATGACACCGATTTTTTGGCAAGTATTTCTGCTTTTTGGCGCGCCGTGCTTAGTACCTCATCACTATTAGCAAAAGCTTGGTTGGCTAAGCCCAATTCAACCGCCTGTTTACCTGTAATTTTTTCACCCATCACAAACACCTCAAAGGCACGCTGATAACCAATTCTTTGCGTCAGCAAAAGGGTCGAACCTGCTTCTGGCACCAAAGATAAATCCACAAATGGGGCTAATAATTTAGCGTTTTCTACGATATACACCAAATCACAATGAAGTAGCAGCGTCAAGCCAATGCCAACGCCTGAGCCTGTCACCGCTGCCACGATGGGTTTGGGATAATCGCCCAAAAACTGCACGAAATCTAACGCGTTAAGCTCAGCATCATCGTTTTCTGCTTTGTTTAAAAAATCGACAAGATCATTACCTGCGGTAAAAAAATCACCGGTTGACGTAAATAAAATCACTCGAATATTATCGTCACTTTTTGCCTGTTCCATCGCGGTTTGTACGGCTTGGTACATGGCATTGGTTAGGGCATTTTTTTTATCAGCACGATTAAACTGGATTTCTAAAACGCCATTTTGCGTGTGAAAATTGACAAGTTGTTCCATGAAAGTGTTTACCTTAGTATCTTATCAGTGTCTAGTAGATATTTGGTACTAGAAACCAAGTCAACAATATAGCATTATTCTAAGCTGAGATTCTAAACTTAGTGAGACAATGACCGCAAAAAAATCAAACTGAAAAAAATTTAAAGCCAACATACCAACTGTTCAAAGAATTTTAGCCAATAAAAAAGGCATTTAATTTAAATGCCTTTTTTTAATTGATTTTTTAAATTGATTGCTTAACTAACTAATACAATATTAACCAATACGGCGTTTACCCGTCGCTAACTCATAGACGAATAGCACAATAATTGCACCAATGACTGAGAAAATTAGACCAGTAAAGCCACCATTGGCATTCATACCTAGCATACCTGCTAAGAAACCGCCCACTAATGCACCGATAATACCCAGTACAATAGTAAGAATCCAACCCATTGCGTCGGCACCTGGCTTGATAGCACGGGCGATAACACCAACGATAAGACCCATGATAATCATATAAATAAAGCTCATTTTAAAACTCCTCATTTTTTAACTTGTCTAATTTTTAACTTATTTTATTGCCTAATCGATTGGCAGACGGTACAGGACTAAATTGTTATATTTATGGTTTTAACTAATAACTGCCTCTCTGATGACTGTCATTTTATAGCCAAGCTATCAGGAGTTAAAATGTTGGTTTGTTAATTATGTAAGTTCTCTTTGAAGTATTAAGAGGATTTTTTATTTAATGTAATGCTATGTCAGTAGAGACGATTAAATGTAAGTTCCGTTATCTGGATTCGATTTCTTGATAAAGCGCAGCATACTGCTGGGTGAGTTTATGTTTAGCGTCCAAATAAATCAGCGGTAAGCTTTGATGGTGGGATTGTTTCATGATAATTGAAGGGCTAAGTTTGGTATCATACACAGGATAGCCTTCATTGACCAACGTTTGTACCACTTCTTTGGGTAGATTGGCACGTGGGTCAAACTGATTGACGATAATACCTTCAATTAACAAGTCACTATTATGGTCTTGGCGCGTCTCTAAGATATTTTGCACCAAGGTTTGCAGCGCGCGTTTGGAGAAAATATCACAATCAAACGGGACAATGACACGATCAGCTGCGATCAATGCCGACAAAGTAAAAAAGTTAAACGCCGGTGGTGTATCAATGTACACCCGATCAAACTGCTGACTTAAAAGGTTTAAGCCGTCTTTTAATTTATAAATTTTATGTTTGCTTTCAAGGGGCTGCAAAATATCGGCAAGCATGGGGCTGGCTGGAATCAGTGATAAATTATCAAATCGGGTGGTGTGAATGCAATGCTCCAACCCTTGATTGCGACTACCCGCCATACCGCCAAACGGAAATGCAAACATCATCGGCATGGGGCTAGACGTCGCTTGCAGGGTTTGCGAAAAGAAATTTTCAATATTGGGTTCTGTGATATGCGCGGGATGAATATCTGTGGCAGCATCGCCGATGATATATTGGGTAGCGTTGCACTGTGGATCAAGGTCGATGAGTAAGGTACGCAAACCTTGATGGGCACTCATCGCGGCAAGATTGACAGCAATGCTGGATTTACCAACACCGCCTTTTTGATTAAAAATGACTCGGCTAAGCATTGTGTAACCTAATATTTTTACAAGTAATCATGAGTATGCTAAAAAATCACGACTTTTGCTAGCAAATTTACAAGGTTAAAACAGTTAGCCTTGCTGCAGTGCCTTCACCAGTCGACCATGAATGCCTTCAAAGCCGCCATTTGACATCACAATCACCGCATCGTCATCGCCAATGTGCGCTGCAATATGCTTAATAATCGCATCGGTCGATGTCATCACTTGTTGGTTGGCAGCATTGCCAATCGCATCGGCGACTGACCAATCTAGATTGGCAGGTTGATACCAAATGACTTGGTCGGCGATACTCGCTGATGGCGCAAGCAAACCTTGGTGGGTACCGAGTTTCATGGTATTTGAACGCGGTTCAATCACTGCCCAAATTTTACGCTTTGGGTTATCCGCAAAACGTTTTTTGGCACCATCGAGCGTGGTTTCAATGGCGGTTGGGTGGTGGGCAAAGTCGTCATAAACTTCTATATGTTTGCCGTGGTTATCGATTGTGCCGACCAGCTCCATACGGCGTTTGATGCCAGCAAAATTGGATAAGGCTTCACAGGCTTGTGCAACCGATACGCCAATATTGTAGGCTGCCGCAATTGCCACTAAGCCATTATTGACGCTATGTAGCCCGCTCATCTGCCAATGGACTTGTCCTTTGTGACCATCAAACATGACTTCATATTGGCTTCCGTCTTGTTTCACTAGCTTGGCTTTCCAATCCGCGTGGGGATTAGTGCTAGCAATCGCCGTCCGCCAAATCGGTGTCCAGCAGCCTTTTTTAAGGGTTTCTTCCAAGCTTTCGGTATCTGCTGGCATGATGATTTTGCCATTTGACGGTATCATGCGTACCATGTGATGGAACTGGGTTTGGATGGCGGCAAGGTTTGGGAAGATATCGGCGTGGTCGTATTCAAGGTTGTTTAAAATTGCGGTGGTTGGGCGATAGTGAACAAACTTAGAGCGTTTATCAAAAAAAGCACTGTCATATTCATCCGCTTCGATGACAAAGTAACCTTCATGATCCGCAGTTTTATCACTCCCCAAATAACTACTGTGGGCAAACGCTTTTTTTAGGCGTTCATCTTGGGTATCAACCAGTGGCACGCCACCAATCAAAAAGCCGGCATCAATACCTGCATAGTGTAAAATCCATGCCAGCATCGTGGTAGTGGTAGTTTTGCCATGCGTGCCTGCGACAGCTAATACATGACGGTATTGCAATACCTGCTCTGCCAAAAACTGCGGGCCTGAGGTATAAGGAATACGCTCATTGAGCATATATTCAACCGCCTCGATGCCGCGCTTCATGGCATTGCCGACAATCACCAAATCAGGTGCAGGTTGTAAATGACTAGCGGCGTACCCTTGCATAATCTCAACACCCGCATTTTCAAGCTGGGTGGACATTGGTGGATAGACATTGGCGTCCGAGCCTGTCACGGTATGTCCAAGGTCACGCGCAAGCAGCGCCAACGAACCCATGAAGGTACCACAAATACCAAGAATATGAATGTGCATAAGTTTGCCTTAGGTCAAATACGCATTAGCAGCTAACCAAAGCCGCTAAACCTTGCTAAAAATTAACAATTTTAAAGGACAAATCAGGCTTTGTCAGCTATTAAATCCAGTTGCAGGTTAACTTGCTCACAAACACCCATGTCTAGTTTTCGGCAACCCACCGTGCCAAAACCGTGCCAAAGAGGTACAGAAAAATAGTTTTACAAATTACTATGACAGTGCTAAGTTGCTATAAATTCACCAAAATAGTGTTTTTGCACTATTTTTATGAAGTTAAAGAATTAAGGAGTGGTATGAAAAGCAGTGAGTTATTGAGCATTTTAAAGCAGTGTCATAGCAATGGACTTTGACCCAAAAGGTAAATCAGACGCCGAAATCCGTCGATTTTGCTATGCCTTTATGTGGCAGAAGGTGCCAACATGCCCAGTGATGCCGATGCCATCGCCATCTTCCAAAGTAATGGCGTCATCTATGCGCCGGGAAAAGCCTCGAATGCCGGTGGGGTCGCGGTATCAGGTCTTGAGATGTCACAAAACTCGGTACGTCAATACGCAACCTTTGCGGTGCTTGATGAGCAATTAAAAACCATCATGAAAAATATCCATGACGATTGTTTTAACCATGGCAAACAAGCGGATGGGAGCATTGATTTTGACTTCCTCCCCTTGCTAAAGCAAGGGGATTCCTGCTCCCAGACGGTCAAGCCCGACCGCAAGAATGTTCTTGGCGGCATTAATATCTCTATCATGCCATGTGCCACACGTTGCACAAGTCCATTCTCTTATTCGCAAACCTGCTCTACCTTTCGGACTACTGGACATATCGCCACAGCACGAGCAAGTTTGGGTAGTGTATTTCTCATTCACGATTTCAAAACGGCAACCTGCGTTCTCGCATTTGTAGGTCAGTTGTCGCTTGAGTTCAAACCAACCTGCATCGTAAACCGATTTGGCTAGTTTGCCTTTTTTACTGTTAAATTGGGTAGTTCTAACGTCACCTACCACGATTAGGGTATTGTCTTTGACTAATTGGGTGGTGAATTTGTGGATTAGGTCTTGCCGTGTATGTTTGATTTTGGCATGGATCGCTTTGACACGCTGTTTGTTTTTGGCACGTTGGGCGGTGGCTAACGCTTTGGCATATTTGAGCGTTTGCTTGATTTGTAGTTTATCGCCATTTGAGGCGGTGGCACTGTCTTTTAAGCCTAAGTCAACGCCAATGCTACCTGTACCGCATGATTGTTTGGGGTAGTCTTTGACGGTGATACAGGCATACCAACGGTTACGGCTGTCTTGGACAATTTCCAGCGTGTTGATTTGATATAGGCTAAGGTTGTAGCTGTCCCATAGATCAATGACTAGCTTTTGCCCTTTGGCTAAAGATAGTTGTAAGGTAGATTTTAAGCCCTTTTTACCAGTTTGGTGTGTGGCAATGTGCTTAATGGCGGATTGTTTGAATGGTAGCCAACCTAAGTTTTTACGCTTTGATTTTGGGTTATTGGTTCGCCATGATAACTTAGCTTTTTTAAATTGTTTTCTAGCTTTGGCATGGGTTTCATTGATGGCTTGGATAGTTTGACTATGCAAGCCTAGTAACTCACCGCTACCTTTGGTGTATTCGTTCAAATCATAAGCTGAAAAGAATTTGCCAGTTTTTTGTAGGTGCTTGTAACTCAAGTCATTGACATAATTCCACACGAAATTGACCGAACCGCTTAGGCGATTTAGTTGGTCTTTATGTTTGTCTCGTATGCGTAACTTGAGTGTTTTCATAGGATTATTTTAGCAAAATTTATGCAAGCGTTATAGTGCATGAGTTGTCTTATATCCACCGCCTAAAGTCGGTGGTTTTACGGCAACGGCTGATAGTGTACAAGTTGCCTTATATCCACCGCCTAAAGTCGGTGGTTTTACGGCAACGGCTGATAAAAAGCTCCGTCATTGTGATGGCGTTTTTTATTGAAGCAATAGCAATCAGTCAGCACAAGCCTGAAAAAATTTAAAGCTGGTGCTAGGCAGCCAATTCACATTGAGTTTTTTGTTTTGTAATTGCACAAAGCCCACATGTCCACCATGCTGGCTATACAGTAAGCGCACACAAGGTGACACATCGGCTTGGGTGGCAAGAATGCCCAAAAATGGGTCGTCTTTGGCAGTGATAATCAGCGTGGGTTTAGTGATGTTTTTGAGTACAGGTAGGGCAGAGGCTTGGATGTAATAATTCGCCCCTGTACCAAAACCATGGCGCGGCGCGGTATATAACTCATCAAACTCATCAATCATCTTGATATTTTTTAATGCATTAATTAATGATGGATCATCCACCTTTTTGAAGGCTTTTTGCAATAAAGGATTGAGCAAATAAGGCGTATACACCCGTTTGGCGACAAAACGATGCATGGCTTTTGCCGAAGTCGTCAAATCGACGGGTGCAGAAATCACCACCGCTGCTTCACAGGCAGCTGCATCGCCTTGCTCGCCCATATAACGAGCCAGCATATTGGCACCGAGCGACACGCCGCTGGCTATAATTCGGCTATAACCGTACTGAGTTTTTAGCAGGTCAAACATATGCACCGCTTCGGCAGTATCACCCGCGTTATAGTCCAGTTCTGAGGTATTATCCACCCCGCCGCAGCCGCGAAAATGGACGATAACCGCATCATACCCCAATCGGTGCGCTTGGTGGGCAAAGGCAATGGCATAATGGCTGTCGCTACTGCCTTCAAGCCCATGAAACATCACCGCCAATGGCTTATCAAGGTTTGGCTGATTGTCGGTATTGGCAAATACAAAGTCATAAGCCACTTGGGTGGTGCCGGTACGGTCAGGATGAAGGTGTCGCTGATAGTTAGGTTTTGGCAGTTTGATAAACTTGGGTAAAATGGTTTGAACGTGGGGGTTAGCTAAGAAAAACGGGGTGCGAAATGGCGTTAGGGGTAGCTGGTGAATGTTCATAATATACCTAGTGATTGTTATAATTTTTGACTATTTTACGGCTTTTTGGCAGTTTTTTCATGGCGACTTGTGAGGTAAGTTTGGGGTGTTTTGTAGGTTTTTTTGAGGGCAATTTTGCTAGGCTATCGCTTTTACGCTACTGCTGTGGTTATTTGCTTTTGGTTATTCACTGGCTTTCACAGTCCCGTAAAGGCCGATTTTTTCGCTGAGTACTTGAACTGACTTTTGCGCAAGCTCCACTGCCAAAACGACATTTTTACCATAATCAACCTTCAAAATCGTGGCATTAAAGCCGTCTAATGTATGTCTGACAAAGGATTCATTGGCAAAATCGGTTTCAATCATTATCACGCTTAACGGCACAAACGCGTGCAAATTCATGTTATCAACCACGGCTTGCGCGGTGCTGCTATAGGCACGTGTCAGCCCGCCTGCACCAAGTTTGATACCGCCAAAGTAACGCACGACAATGACCACGCAGTTACCAATTCCCTTATGTTGTAGCACGTTTAAAATCGGCTTGCCTGCCGTACCACTGGGCTCACCATCGTCATCAAACCCTGCCGATGTGGTGTTGTGCGGGTCGCCAATAATATAGCCATAGCAGACATGGCGTGCATCGGGATACTGGCTGCGTAATTGTTCCACGTGAAACATTAATTGCTCGCGGCTATCAATGGCAAAGCCAAAGCCCAAAAATTGGCTTTTTTTAATCTCAAGTGTGGCAGTACATGGGTCGCTAAGCGTGTAATAGGTCATGGTTAATCTATGTTACAATAAACAAAACAAGCACTAGGATAACAAAAAAATGCGTTTAGACAAATTTTTAAGCAAAGCCACCGAGCTATCGCGTAAAGACTGCAAAAAAATCTTGCACGCAGGCGAAGTCACAGTCAATGGCGAGGTGGTCAAAGATGCAAGCCTACATATCGATGAAGTGGGTGACGATATCGAATGGGCGGGTGAGCCGTTATCAGTCGCGACGGGCAATCGCTATTTACTGTTATATAAGCCAGAAGGCTTTGAATGCACCCTAAAGCCAAAAGAGTGGCCGATTGTCACAGACTTGATTGATGTACCCCAGCTAGGTAGCTTGCGGATTGCGGGGCGGCTCGATGTCGACACCACAGGTGCACTGCTACTTAGTGATGATGGTGGCTTTTTGCACCGCGTCACCAGCCCCAAACATCATGTGGCAAAGGTGTATGAGTTGACGCTTGCCGACCCAATGACTGAAGCACAACAGGCATTTGCTATCCAAGAATTGGCAAAAGGCATCATGCTTGAAGACGCGTATGATAAAACCAAACCCGCTGAGTTAAGTTTTTCTGATGCTACCCATGCCAAGCTGGTACTCACGGAAGGCAAATACCACCAAGTCAAACGCATGATGGGCTACTTTGGCAATAAAGTCATTGAGCTACACCGTGCCAGCATCGGTAACATTACCTTAGCAGGATTAGAAAAAGGCGAAAGCCGATTTTTGACCGCTGAAGAAATTGACCAGTTTTAAGCATTTAGCGGCAGTGTCACACCCACAATTTTCCAATGAATAAGCCCTTGGCGCTGCAAGTGGAGCGTTAAGGGATAGCCACGCAGCTGTCCGGTGACTTCAAAACAGTTAAAACCACAATAGTGTGTGGTCGGTTGGGTCTGCGACGTTGCTGTGGTGGCATTGGGATTAGGTGATTGCAGTTGTTGTTTAATTTTTTGATTAAGCTCAGCTGAATTGCGCGCCAAAATCAAGTCTTTGATATCAATCTTATCCATTGCTACTGCCACCAAGCCCCCCAGTAGTTTGACATTTGTTTTGAGCGGCTCACTGGTCGCTTGTCCTGTCAGCGCATACTGTACGCCCTCTGGTGTGACGGTATTATCCACGGCTTGATCGACCATTTTATTCACTAAGTCATCAGAGTTTAGCTCGATATTGAGCATCTGCAAAATAGGGGATTTTGCCACATGATTGGCTTTTTCTATTAATACAGGGGTTAGCTGTGATTTGATACTTTGCTGTAGTTGCGTAAATTCAATCGCTGTACTGATAGTGTCCGCTTGTTGTGCATCATAGGCTTTTTTCAGTTGGTACACTGCCCAATAAGGGGAGGCAAATACCCATGCGACGACAATCAGTGCAAGGATGATTAGCAGAGATAATACTTTTTTCATAAATCACTATTAGAGTTAGAGTTTGCTAATTAGTTTAAAACAACGGGCTAGGCTATTGCGTATTTTTCTTGCAAAAAAGGAAAATATTTTTGCGCTGATTGCCGATTATTTGCTTGATTATTTAACAAAAATCGCCACTATATTGCATATTTTTAAATTTCAGTCTTTCAAAGGTTTGGCAGCTGTTAAACGTTGCTACCGGTCGAATCCACTCTGCCGTACTGTTAAAACTATGCTGCCAAAGGAGTTACTATGTCAAAACGCGATTTTTATGAAGTATTAGGGGTAGATAAAACCGCTAATGAACAGGAAATCAAAAAAGCCTACCGCAAACTTGCGATGAAATATCATCCAGACCGTAACCCTGATGACCCTGCCGCCGAAGAAAAATTCAAAGAAGCCTCGATGGCATACGAAGTGCTAAGTGATGACAGTAAACGCTCAGCGTATGACCGTATGGGGCATGCCGCGTTTGAGAATGGCATGGGCGGTGGCGGCTTTGGCGGTGGAAACTTCCAAGACATTTTTGGCGATATTTTTGGCGGCATGGGCGGCGGTCGTGGTGGTGGCAGCGCGGGCGGCTTCCAAGACATTTTTGGCGACATTTTTGGGGGGCGCACAGGGGGTGGGCGTAGCAGACGCGGCTCAGATTTACGCTATATGCTCGATTTGACGCTTGAAGAAGCGGTGCAAGGGACAAAAAAAGAAATTACCTTTACCGCACCTGCCCCTTGTGAAACTTGTGATGGTAAGGGCGCCAAAGACAGCAGCGATATCGTGACCTGTGCAACTTGTGGTGGTGCGGGTGTGGTACGTATGCAGCAAGGCTTTTTTGCTGTGCAACAAACCTGCCCCAACTGTGGCGGCTCAGGTAAACAAATCAAAAATCCTTGCAATGACTGTCATGGCTCGGGTGTTAAAGAAAAATCACGCACCCTTGAAGTTACCATTCCTGCCGGTATCGACAATGGCGATCGGATACGTTTAACGGGCGAAGGTGAAGCGATTGCAGGCGGTGAAAGCGGCGACTTGTATGTTGAAATCCGTGTGGCACAGCACCCTATTTTTACCCGTGAAGGCGCTGATTTATACATGGATGTGCCAATCAGCTTTGCGGATGCAGCCTTAGGTCGTGAGGTGGAAGTACCAACGCTTGAAGGACGTATCAATTTACGCATTCCCGAAGGCACCCAAAGCCACAAAGTATTCCGTATCAAAGGCAAAGGCGTTACCCCCGTGCGCACGACGATGAAAGGTGACTTGTTATGCCGTGTGGTGGTAGAGACACCGACCAACCTTAACAACAAACAAAAAGAGCTACTTCGTCAGCTACAATCATCCATGGGTGATCATCAACAATCGCCCCAGAAAAAATCTTTCTTTGATAAACTCAAAGAAGATGTCAAAGACTTGTTTGACTAGGTTTTATTGGTTTATAGTGTTTGATAGATGTTTCACGTGAAACATCGAACCCTTGTAATGATTGCAAGGGTTTTTTTGTATAAGGCAATATTGAGCTAAGCTAGGATTCAGCGAGACAAGCTGTTATGATTTGAACTTAGAAAGTTATACTAGAAAATCAGGCTAGAAAATCAGATTAGCAAGTTACACTAGGTAATTGGGCGAGATAAAGGATAAGCAAATGGTAAAAATCGGGGTCATAGGCGCAGGTGGGCGCATGGGACGTATGCTGATTCAAGCAGTGGCACAAAATCCACAAACTACCCTTGCAGGGGCGATAGAGCGTCAAGGCTCAAGCTTGTTGGGCGTGGATGCGGGCGAGCTAGTTAATCTCGACAAAACTAATGTCGCTTTGGTCGATGACTTGGCAGGGGTCATTCATGATATTGATGTACTCATAGATTTTAGCTTGCCTGAGTCGACTGCCAAAAACTTACAGCTTTGTGCTGATCAAGGCGTCAATATGGTCATTGGGACAACAGGCCTAAATGATGAGCAAAACGCCATCTTAAAACAGGCAAGTGAAAAAATCGCCATCGTATATGCAGGCAACTACTCAACTGGGGTAAATTTGACCCTTAAACTGCTTGAAATGGCTGCCAAAGCATTTGGCGACAGCGCCGATGTCGAAGTCATCGAAGCCCATCATAAACACAAAATTGATGCGCCATCGGGCACCGCTTATATGATGGCTGAAGCGGTTGCCAAAGGACGCGGTCAAAACCTAAAAGACGTGGCGATTTATGGCCGCGAAGGTCAAACTGGCGCGCGCAAAGCAGGCGAGATTGCTATCCATGCCATTCGCGGTGGCGAGATTGTCGGCGACCATACGGTGATGTTTATCGCCGATGGCGAAATAGTTGAAATCACCCATAAAGCCCGTGAGCGCATGACTTTTGCCGCAGGGGCGGTGCGTGCTGCGGTGTGGGTCAGTGAGCAGCAAACAGGACAGTTTGATATGCAAGATGTGCTTGGGTTAAAAGACTAATTTGACGGACGCGGGTTCAACTCCCGTTATCGCCACCCACGTCACTAAAATAGGGTTCAACTTATGACAGACAATTTTAGTATTACCATAAAAAACTTTAAAAGCTATAAAGAGGCAACATTGCCACTTGCTCCTTTAACTTTGCTAATTGGAGCAAACGCGTCTGGTAAAAGTAATGCGATTGAGGCGTTTCGGTTTTTAAGTTGGGTGGCTGGTGGCGAGCGTCTTTCGACCTTAAAGAATCGGGTTAATGATTCAGATAAAATTATTCGCGGAAATGTCAGTGATTTGCCATTTAGAGAAACAGAACAATTTGTACTAAGTTTTTCAGCCAATTCTTCAAATTATGAAAGTATATTCAATATTCGTTTTAATGAGATATATTTTGGTTTTGAGATAATTGAAACAGAGAATAAGAATTTCATTTTTACTTTTGATGATGTTGCTGATGATGGTATATACGTTTCACAAGAATCTCTAAGTAATAACTTTGCAATTGATGACAATAAAACTATTTTTTCAATTAAAAATAGTGATTTTTCTGATGTCTTTAATCTTAGTAAAGAATTATTAAGTTTTTTTCTTAAAGAAGATAGCAGTCCATGTAAAATTAAAAAAATATATAATGATATTAATTTTCTAAAATCATTAATTTTAAATGCTTACTTTTTTGACTTTGTACCTAGTCAAATGCGTTATGAAAGTTTAAGCGAAAAAGATTTACGTTCAAATGGTCAAAACCTTGCAGGTGTTTTACATTATCTTTGTGAAAAAGACGGATACGCTAGCGATAACAAAACCAAATTATTAAACTTAATAAAAAGCTTGCCCGAACAAAATATTATCGACATCAAGTTTTATGTTGACCACCGAGAGCGTGTCGAATTTGCCTTAATCGAAAACTTTGCTAATACCCCAAAAGAATTTCCAATGGATTTATTATCTGATGGCACACTCAAGGTATTAGCCATTGCCACGGCTTTATTATCTGTGTCCACTGGCTCAACGCTAGTGATTGAAGAAATTGATAACAGTATTCATCCTAGCCGCGCTCATGATATTTTAAGCTTAATGCGTCAATATGCTGAAGAACGTGGGCTTAAATTATTGCTTTCTACCCATAATCCTGCTTTGATGAATGCCGTCCCTGATGAAGCCTTAGCCGATGTGATATTTTGCTACCGTGACCCACAACAAGGCGACAGCCGTTTGGTAAGATTGGGTGATTTGGATGATTATGTGGGTTTGGTGGTGCAAGGCTCGTTAGGCGATTTGGTAACACGCGGTATTATTGAGAGCTTTGTCAAACATCCAAAAACAAAAGAAGAGAAGAAAAGACAAGCCTTAGATTGGCTCAAGCAAATGCAGGTTGATAGTCAATGAATGCGATCTGTCTAATCGATACAACTGTTTTATTAAACCTTCTCAATGTCCCCAATCGTAGTCAAAATTCAAAACAAATTAGTGAAGAATTTACTGATTTTGTCGAGCTTGATTGCACCTTTATTATTCCGCTTGTGGCTGTCATTGAAACAGGCAATCATATTAGCCAAAATGGTGATGGTCGCTTGCGTCGCGAATCTGCAAACCGATTTTTCAAAACCATCAAACAGTCTTTAAACGGTGAAATCCCTTTTCGTATTAGTGATTTTGACTTAACCGATGAATTAAAAGATTGGCTGAGTCAATTTCCTAATGAAGTGGGTAAAAATAAGCTTCCAACCAAACCCAATGAAGGAATCAGTTTAACAGATTTTTCGATTGTAAAAGAATTTGAAAAGCTGTGCCAACTATATCCCATGAGTGAGATTTTTATTTGGTCGTTAGATTCTGATTTAAAACACTATCACCAAAGAAAAAGCCACTAACTTCTGCTAGTGGCTTTTTTTAATAAAATTTAAACTTCTTTATACAGCTGCTTACCTTCTTCAATAAATTTTTGCTTCATCTGCTCCATGCCTAGGCGGACTTCATCGGCAGACGCTTCACCAACTTGCCCGACCAATTCAGTATCCACCTGCTTGATAGCGTGGCTGGCATCCGATAACTCACCTGTATCAGGGGTGATGTCTTGCCCAAGCTGTGGTTTATTAAACTCAAGCCCTGCTGCATAATCCCGCACATTTTGGGTGATTTTCATCGAGCAGAATTTTGGACCGCACATCGAGCAAAAATGCGCCGATTTATGCGCTTCTTTTGGCAAAGTTTCATCATGGAATTCACGAGCCGTGTCTGGGTCTAGGCTGAGATTAAACTGGTCATCCCAGCGAAACTCAAAACGCGCTTTTGACAAGGCGTTATCCCGCGCTTGGGCACCTGGGTGTCCTTTTGCCAAGTCTGCTGCATGTGCTGCGATTTTGTAAGTGATGATACCGTCTTTGACATCCTTTTTGTTCGGCAGACCTAAATGCTCTTTTGGCGTGACATAGCACAGCATGGCCGTGCCGTACCAACCAATCATCGCCGCACCAATGGCGGATGTGATATGGTCGTAGCCTGGGGCGATATCCGTCGTCAAAGGTCCAAGGGTGTAAAAAGGCGCTTCTTTACAGACTTCAAGCTGTAAGTCCATGTTTTCTTTGATACGGTTCATGGCAACATGCCCTGGACCTTCAATCATGACCTGTACGTCATGTTGCCATGCCACTTGGGTCAGCTCGCCCAAGGTTTTGAGCTCACCAAACTGCGCATCATCGTTGGCGTCTTGTAGGCAACCGGGGCGCAAACCATCACCCAGACTAAACGCCACGTCGTAGGCTTTCATAATCTCGCAAATTTCTTCAAAGTGGGTATAAAGAAAATTCTCTTTATGATGGGCAAGACACCATTGCGCCATAATCGAGCCGCCGCGGCTGACGATGCCTGTCAAACGATTGGCGGTCACTGGTACGTAGCGCAGCAGTACGCCCGCGTGAATGGTAAAATAATCAACACCTTGCTCGGCTTGTTCAATCAAGGTGTCTTTAAAGATGTCCCATGTCAAATCTTCGGCAACGCCATCCACTTTTTCTAGGGCTTGATAAATCGGTACGGTACCGATGGGCACGGGGGAGTTACGGATAATCCATTCACGGGTTTCATGGATATGCTTACCGGTTGATAAGTCCATGATGGTGTCCGCGCCCCAACGGGTAGCCCAGGTCATTTTGGCAACTTCTTCGTCAATGCTAGAGCCCAGTGCTGAATTACCGATATTGGCATTGATTTTGACCAAAAAATTACGCCCAATAATCATCGGTTCTGATTCGGGGTGGTTGATGTTATTGGGAATAATCGCCCGTCCCGCAGCGACTTCGGCACGCACAAATTCTGGGGTAATGAGTTTGGGGGTATTGGCACCAAAGTTGTTACCAGTGTGCTGACGCCCATCAGTTAGGTCGTGCTGCTTTTGGGTTTCACGGATGGCGATGTATTCCATCTCTGGGGTGATGATGCCTTGTTTGGCGTAGTGCATTTGGGTGACGTTTTTGCCATTGATTGCCCGTCTTGGCTTGTCGATATGCCCAAAGCGCAGGTTAGCCGTGGCGATGTCATTGGCACGCTCATTGCCGTATTGGCTTGAGAGTTTGGCAAGCTGCTCGGTATCACCGCGCGCTTCTATCCAAGCTTGACGCAGTTTTGGTAGGCCTTTAGTCAAATCAATCTCGACATTGGGGTCAGTATATACCCCTGAGGTGTCATACACATAAAACGGTGGGTTTTTTTCGCCTTCTGCCTTGCCAAAACCGCCCACCGGGGTATCGGTCAAGGTGATTTCCCGCATCGGCACTTGAATGTCAGGGCGTGAGCCTTGGATATAGACTTTGCGAGACGCCGGCAAGGCACGGGTCAAATCACGCGCTTCTTCTTCAAAGCGGTCGTCGGTAGGGTCACGGTGGGCAGGGGTCTTGTGAGTAACGTTGGTAAGTTGGTTCATAGCGAGTCCATGTTATGTTATGAAGTTATGGTTTGCTGGACTCGGGCGAAGATAGGTGAGTGTGACTGTTTCTAAAAAAACTGATTCTAGAAAAAACTGATTCTAGTAAAAGGCTGATTCTAGAAAAATATTGGTCTAACTAACCTAATAGACGACTTCCCTACGACGGTATTAACCGTGTCAGGTTCGACGGGTATGTCTCAGCCGCTGGTATGTCACCCAACTGCACCCCGAGTCAATACCTCCATATTAACAAAAACTCACAGCTTTACCTAATAGATTTTTAACCATTTTGTACCGATGATTTACTCAACTAAATTACTGATTTTTTTGACAACTATCGGTATGATAGAGGCTCCTTGGTTGTTGAAAATGTTGTAATTATTGATATGGAATACATCTGTTTGTGGAATCGTAAAGCGACTGGCGTCCGATGGCGATTAGGGGCGATGGCAGTGTCATTGATAGGGTCGATGTCCGTCAGCCCAGCCGCGATGGCAAAGGATTTGTGGGAATTGTATAGTGCAGCCCAGCGCACCAATGGCAATTGGGCAGGGCAGCAATATGACTATTTGGCAACGCAAAAAAATGTGCAGCTAGCGTTTGGCGATATGCTGCCGCAAGTGGGGCTACAAGGCAGTGTCAAACATAACCAGTTTTATCCCAAAGACGATAACATCCCGGATACGGGTAATACTGCAAGCCAAGTCGGTATCGGACTGCGCCAAGCCTTGTTTCGTGCTGATAAATGGGCAAACTATGAAAAAGCCGTGCTCGCCAGTCAAGCCAATGACATCCAGCTATTACAGCAGCACCAACAACTAATCGAGCAAATCAGCAAAGCCTATCTCAATGTATTGCGCGCTGAAGCGATGACGGATAGCCTCAATGCCGAGTTCACCGCACTCAAAGCACAAAATGACATGATGCAAGCGAGACTCGCGCAAGGGGTAGCGGCGCGGGTAGATACCGAAGAGAGCCGTGCAAGGCTTGAAAGCGTCAGCGCCTCTATTGCCAACAATGACGTGGCAATCGTAAATGCCAAACAGCAGTTATCACTGCTCACCGGTCAACCAATCAATCAGCTAGATGCTATCAAATTACCGCCTGATTTGAATCTTGTGGCAAGTCAAAGTATCGAAAACTGGATGCAGCAATCACAAAATAATAATCTCGATATTCAGCTAGCACAAACCCAAGTAGCGATTGCCAACAAACAAGTCGATTATCTCAAAGCCAATGCCTATCCCCGCGTCGATTTGGTAGGCAATGTGGGGTGGCAAGACTATACCCATAATAATGTTAGCGCTATTGATGGCACCAATTATAGCTTTGGGGTGGAAGTGGATTTTCCGTTTTATACCGGTGGGCGTACACGCGCAGGCGTTGAGCAAGGCAATCTACAAGCGCAAGCGGCAAAAAGTCGCCTCGCCTATGCGTACCAAGCTGCGATGACTCAAACTAGCCAAGCCTATCTAAATTTGATCGCACAGCGTGCCACGATTAAAGCCCAGCAAGTTGCCGTGGAGGCTAATCGCCGCGTCGCCCAAGCGTCAAAAACAGGCTATGATTTGGGGGTGCGCTCGATGGTAGATACACTACTGGCAGAACGCCAATATCACGCTGCCAAACGCGATTTGATTAATGCGTATTTTGATTATCTAAATGCCTATATTGACCTACAAAAAGCTGCGGGCAATCTGACCGATGAGACGGTCAAAGTACTAGATAATCAGCTGATATGATGCTTTTTTTGGCAAAATTTTAAGCTAAAAAACCCCGCCAATTGGCAGGGTTAATTTGCGTAGTAAACTGACGCAAATAACTATTTAACTTTCGTCCATTCTTTACGAACCGCAGCTTTAGTACCGGCAGGTAGAGGAACGTAGTCGAGTGCGGTTGCTTGTGCATTGCCGTTAGTAAATGCCCAGTCAAAGAATTTAAGCGCTTCTTTGGCTTTTGCACCGCCCGTACGGGGTACAAGGATGAACGTCGCTGCCGAGATTGGCCATGCGTTGGCTGCTGGCATGTTAGTGATGGTCACCGCAAAACCAGGGTATTGTGCCCAGTTAATGTTTGATGCGGCTGCAAACGTTGAATCGTCTGGTAGTACAAATTTACCGGCGCGGTTTTGAAGTTGGGTATAAGCTAAACGGTTTTGTTTTGCGTAAGCATATTCAACATAACCGATGGAGTTTGCAACACGTTGTACGTTGCTTGATACGCCTTCGTTACCTTTACCACCCACGCTTGCTGAAGCATTGGGCCATTTAACGGTTTTGTCAGCGCCTACTTTTGATTTCCAATCGCTTGATACTTGGCTTAGGTAATTAGTAAATACGAAAGTGGTACCTGAACCGTCTGAGCGATTAACAGTTGTAATCTTAGCGGCAGGTAGGGCAACACCTGGGTTTAATGCTTGGATACGTGCATCGTTCCAAGTAGTGATTTTTCCCATATAGATGTCAGCAAGGACGGCGCCCGATAGTTTTAATTGACCTGGTTTGACGCCAGCGATGTTGACCACAGGTACGATACCGCCAATGACTGCGGGGAATTGGATTAAGCCGCTGGCATTTAGCTCTGCTGGGCTCATGGGCGCATCAGTGGCACCAAAATCAACCGTTTTTGCTTGGATTTGTTTGATACCGCCTGAAGAGCCAATACCTTGATAGTTTACTTGATTACCCGTGGCTTTTTGGTAGTCGCTCGCCCATTTTGAGTAAACAGGCTGTGGGAAAGTTGCACCAGCACCTGTGATGTTGACAGCATTGGCTTGTACGCCTACAGCAGCGAATGCCACGCTGACGATTAAATGTGATAGTTTCATAATAATTCCTTGATGGACAAATAAGATAATTGTCAGGGAAGATGGTAACTTAGCTTGGGAGTCGCCAACCAATATGTCGCGTTTTAAATCACCCAAAGCTGAAAAATTGTTGCCATGTTAATGTAACAAAATGTCAAATCTATTACGGTTATGTTAAAGTTTGATGACATTGAAATGTTTGTTAGGTTTTTTGCTCGGTTTATATGATGCAATATCAGCGAATAGGCGCGCTATTTTTCATCATTTTGTCGTAATTTTTAGTTATAGTTAGCTTTTCTTTAACGGCTTTTTTAATAACAATTTTTCACAGTCCATGAGTCACAATCCATGAGTTAGGAAGGGAAATATGAATTTAATTGGTGAGCATTTATCAAAAAGTTATGACCAAGATTTACAAAACTTGGTCAATTTATTTTTAAAAATGGGTGGCATGGCAGAAGCCAATCTCACCAAAGCAATTGAATCTTTGGTAAAAAGTGATGTGGCGCTTGCCGAAGATGTCATTGATGGTGACAAAGAAATCAACTTTACTGAGCAGCAGCTTGATGATTTGGTGGTCAAAGTATTGGCACGTCGTCAACCTGCCGCCACCGACTTACGCCTAATCATGGCAGTGAGCAAATGCAGTGCTGACATTGAGCGTATTGGTGATGAAGCCAAAAAAATCGCCAAAATGGCGCGCCGTGCCACCCGTGAAGGCCAATCACCGATTGGCTATCATGAAGCGCATCAAATGGGTAATTTTGTGCAGGTGATGCTAAAAAATGCGCTAGAAGCTTTTGCCAAGTTTGATGCAACAGGTGCTTACCAAGTGATAGAGCAGGATAGTGAAATTGATGCAATGTACAAATCTGCGTCACGCGCGATGATGACATACATCATGGAAGATGGTCGCTATGTCGCAAAAGTCATTGATATTTTATGGGTGCTACGTTCGATAGAGCGTATTGGTGCGCATGCGCGTAATATCTCTGAGCAATTGATTTTTTGTATTACCGGTGAAGATGTGCGTTATCAAAAACTGGGCGCCAAAAAGGACAGCGCGCTGAATCCCGAAGCTAGCAATGAAATCGCTGATGCCTCACTAGATTATCAACCGAGTAATGGCGAAAACTAACGTTTTTTAGTCAAACCTGCTCTTAGCCGGAATTGGTTGTCAGGGTTAGGTTATTTTAATGGACGGTTGCATGGTATTTTTAAGTGATTCTGCTACACTGTAGCCTATCAATTTTGGTGAAAAAACGATAGGAAACACCATGTCTAGCGAATCACTTAATAGCCCAATCCCCCCATCCACTGGGGAAAATATCACCCAAAAATCATTACTTATTTTTGACTTGGACGGTACGTTGATTGATAGCGTGCCAGATTTGGCTGACGCCGTCAATGCGATGCTAACCACGCTTGGCAAAGCCAACTTCAGCGAAGATGTCATCCGCAACTGGGTGGGCAATGGCGGCAAAGTATTGGTGCAACGTGCCTTATCAGGCTCACAAACCATTGACCCCAATCTCACTGAAGACGATACAAATCAGGCGCTTGCCCTCTTTTTTGACTACTACCATCAAAACACCTGCGTCAGAACCCAACCCTATGCAGGGGTTAGCGAAGGGTTGCGTCAGCTTAAAGAGCAAGGCTATACCCTCGCTATTGCCACCAATAAACCCATTGATTTTGTTCCTGCGATTGTCGAAAAATTGGGTTGGCAAGCCCTTTTTGCTTATATTTTGGGTGGCGATAGCTTATCTGCCAAAAAACCTGACCCGATGCCGATACTGCACGTCTGTGACCAATTAGGCTTTAGCATCGCTCAAAGCTATATGATTGGTGATTCCAAAAACGATATTTTGGCAGGGCAAAACGCGGGCATGGATACGCTTGGGTTGTCGTATGGCTATAATTATGGGCAGGATATTCGCGATTATCATCCGACCCAAACCTTTGATGACTTTGCCACGCTGACTGAGTTTTTGAGTCATGCACGAGTTTAACTATCATCTCAACTTTGACACGCTGAATTTTCGCGAGCATCCAGCGTTGTATCGGGTGGGGCGCGGTGAGCAAGGGGTATTATTGGTAGAGCCGTATAAATCCGAGATTTTACCGCATTGGCGATTTGCTACGCCAGAACTTGCGCGTGAGAGCAGTGATACCATCTATGCGATGTTTTTGGACTACCTTGCCCAAGGGGATTTTGTCGGTGCTGATATGGCGCGTAAATTTATCCAAATGGGTTATACGCGCTCGCGTCGTTATGCCAATCACAAAGGGGGCAAAAAATACGACGGCGCTGTCCCTGACGCTAAAAAAGGACAAAGTGGCGCGCATGGGCGTGAGCAATTGCCGCAGCAATCACAGCAGCTTGAATCCGCACAAATCAAAGCCCAATCTGCACAAATTTTTAAGCAAAAATGGGATGAATGCCGAGCCAATGCGGATTATAAAGCGCTAAAAAAACAGTTTGAAGCCAAATACGTCAACGACACCCAATACGATAACCTGCCGCCCACATTTTTTCGCGAGCATCCGTTTTTATAGGCTGGTTGTATGGTGAGTTAGCACGAAACTTAGGCATTCGTTAATTGACTACGATAACTTAATGCCTCTGTCAGATGCGGTGTCTGAATATTGTCACTGCCTGCCAAATCCGCAATCGTGCGGGCGACGCGAAGGACGCGATGATAGCCACGTGCGGACAGATTCAGCCGACTTTGAGCCATTGCCAAAATACGACTTTCTGCATCGCCAAGCGGCGCAAATTGGTCAAGTTCACTGGGGGAGAGTTCATTATTGGCTTTGCCCTGTCTGGCTTGCTGACGCTGATAGGCTTGTATCACCCGCTCACGCACTACCGCAGAAGACTCGCCCCTCTGTGCTGACTGCAAATCACTGGCAGGCAGGGCAGGCACGGTAATATGCAAATCAATACGGTCCAGCAAAGGTCCTGATAGCTTTTCTTGATAGCGTTTGATTTGCTCGGGTCGGCACTGGCAGCGACCTGATTTATCCCCATAGTAGCCACAGGGGCAGGGATTCATCGCTGCTACCAGCTGAAAATTGGCGGGAAAGCGTACTTGAGAGTTGGCACGGCTGATGACAATTTCTTTGTTCTCAATGGGCTGTCTGAGTACCTCAAGCACCTTGCGATCAAACTCTGGAATCTCATCCAAAAATAACACCCCCCGATTGGCGAGCGTGATTTCACCGGGTTTGGGCGATGAGCCGCCTCCCACGAGCGCCACTGCTGAAGTAGTATGATGGACTTGGCGAAAAGGGCGTGTGCCGTAGTCATAATCACTGTTGGCAATCGAGTAGATACTGGCAACTTCGAGCGCTTCATGGTCGTTGAGCGGTGGCAAAATGGTGGGTAGGCGAGATGCCATCAAAGTTTTGCCTGTCCCAGGCGAGCCACAAAATAGTAGCGAATGTCCGCCTGCTGCCGCAATCTCTAGCGCACGTCTGGCTTGGTGTTGTCCTTTGACATCGGCTAAATCTAGCTGATAATTGGCTGATTGGTAGGATGCCTTGTGCTCGGCTTGGCTGAGTTGTTGCTCGTTCATCAAGTGTTGGCACACAGCTTTGAGGGTATCGGCTTGCAACACCTTCACGCCATCGACTTTGACCGCTTCATCGGCATTGTCTTTGGGAACAATCAAGGTGCGCTGGTCTGCTTTGAGCGCGCGTGATACTGCCAACGCCCCAGCAATGGCTCGTAAATCGCCATTGAGCGCCAATTCGCCAATAAACTCGTACTGCGCAAGCACGGTTTCATCAATTTGACCACTCGCTGCCAAGATGCCTATAGCAATGGGTAAATCAAGCCGTGCGCCATCTTTGGGTAAATCGGCGGGCGCAAGGTTGATGGTTAATCTGCGATTGGGAAATTGAAAACCCGAGTTGATAATGGCAGAGCGCACCCTATCTTTACTCTCCCGTACCGCTGCCTCGGGTAAGCCGACCATGGTGACTGCGGGCAATCCTTGCGATAAATGTACTTCAACCATCACGCTTGGCGCGTTTAAACCCACCACCGAGCGTGTATATACTTGAGCAAACGACATTTTTAATATCCTTTTCCAACCAATTGGCGGCTACCTTGACACAAGACAGGCCGTTTTTTTATGGCAGCAACTAGACAATTTTTGATAAAAAACGGCTAAATCATAGCATAATTCATCTGCTTTCTCATCACCGGCTATCTAGGATGACTATGTTATAATCACAACCAATATTCCGAGAATTTTACGCTACACGCTATACGAGACTATTATGACAGACCAAACTCGCCCTTTATCTGACAGCGAACTGCCCACCTTTGATCGTCCTGTCGAAATCATCGAAAATCCGTATGCCAATGCCAATCGTAGCTACACGACCCAAACCCATTTGTTTAATGAAGCTATCATCAATAAATACAACCGCTCAGGTCCCCGTTATACCTCGTACCCAACCGCGCTAGAATTTACCCCGATTACTGACGGCATGGAAGCCCGCGTTTTGGCAGAAAAAGACCCACGGGTGCCAGTGTCTTTGTATTTTCATATCCCGTTTTGCCGCCACCTCTGCTATTACTGCGGCTGCAATAAAATTATCACCAAGAAAAACAGTGATTCAGGCGACTATTTAGCGTATCTTTTTGCCGAAATTCGGCATAAACGCAGCTTGATGCAAGGGGACCCTATCGTCGAACAAGTACATTTTGGCGGCGGCACACCGACCTTTTTGACCGATGATGAGCTGGTCAAATTGTGGAACTTTTTGCAAACCCAATTTACTTTTAGCGATAAACCTACCGCTGATTATTCGATTGAAATTGACCCGCGAGAATTGCGCCCGACCACGCTTGAGATATTGCGTGGACTTGGGTTTAATCGGGTGAGTTTTGGTGTGCAGGATTTGCAAGAAAAAGTGCAAATTGCCGTCAATCGCGTGCAGTCAGAAGAAATGATTCGAGGCGTGATGACGGAAGCTCGCCGCCTTGGGTTTCATTCTATCAATATTGACTTGATTTATGGGTTGCCGCACCAAACGGTGGATAGCATGCGCAATACGGTTGAGCGCATCATCGCTATCTCGCCAGACCGTCTGTCTGTTTTTAACTATGCGCATTTGCCAGAGCGATTTAAAGGTCAGCGTCAAATCAATGAAGCCGATTTGCCAAGCCCTGCCGACAAATTGACCATGCTCGGTAATACCATCCATGCACTGACTGACGCAGGCTATCAATATATCGGCATTGACCACTTTGCCAAGCCTGATGATGAGCTGGCGATTGCGCAACGTGAAGGCAAATTGCACCGCAATTTTCAAGGGTATACCACGCATGGTAATTGTGATTTATTGGGATTTGGGGTGTCGTCGATTAGCCAAATTGGTCTTCATATTTTGCAAAATCCAACGGATTTAAGCGATTATCAAAATCTCATCAATGCAGGAAAATTGCCTGCGGTGAAGGTGATTTCTGCGCGCTTGCCTGATTTGCTGCGCCGTTATGTGATTATGAATCTGCTATGCCATGATTATATTGATTTTAAGGATGTGAATGCGCGCTTTAGCATTGACCCGATGACCTATTTTATTGATGAAATCCGCCAACTGGGTGAGATGCAAGCGGATAAACTCGTTGATATGGATGCTAAAGGCATTCGGGTGCTACCAAAAGGGCGGCTTTTGGGACGCAATGTGGCGATGGTGTTTGATACTTATTTGGCGAGTAAAGAAGGCAATCGCTTTAGTAAGGTGATTTAAGCGATATTAGTAGTTTAGGAATTAGTGTTGTGCTAAATTATATAGTATTTAACTATTGGTATGTAATCCTACTAAGAAATCAAATATGGAAAAAATAATTGTAAAGAATTTCTTAATTCTAGAAAATATTGAAATGCCAATAAACAAATTTAATTTAGTTATTGGTGAACAAGCTAGCGGAAAAAGTTTGCTCTCTAAACTTGTTTATTATTTTAAAAATAACTTAGATGATTTTATTTCTTGTGTAGTAAATGAAAAGAGCTATGATGAATTTGTTAATAGACTAGAGAAAAGCTTTTTATTAAATTTTCCAAATGAATACTGGAAACAAAATAAAAGTTTTGAAATAAGCTACGAAATAAATTCTTATTATTTTCAAATAAAATCAGACTTTAGAAGAAATTCGAGAGTTAATTTAATCTTATCTGAAGAGTTTTCAAAAGTTTTCAATGAACTAAAAAATACAATTAATGTTTGGAAAGAAGAATTTAGGAACAGAGAGTTAAGTGAAGTTTCAGAAGGATTGAGATTTACTATACCTTTTGAATTGCACGCTAGAGAAAATATAACTAAAGCTTTAAAACAGAGTAATATTAGTGGTTTTTTCCAAACACAAACTTTTATTCCATCCAGTAGAAGCTTTTTTGCAAATCTACAAAAGAATTATTGGTCATTAACTGATGATATTCTTGATATTGACCCCTTAATCAGCAGATTTGGTAAATCTTATGATAATGCTAAAAATCTCTATAATATCATTAGTAAGCAGGATGTTTTTAAGCCTAAAGTAGATGTTAGCAATTGTTTAAATGAAGTCATTAAAGCTGAATATCAGGAAATTGATGGTGATGATTGGATAGTAAATGATAGCTATAAGGTTAGATTATCAAGAGCTTCATCAGGACAGCAAGAAGCTTTTCCTATGCTGTTAATATTGATGATGAATAACTATAGGATAGCTGGTCTAAACTTTCATTCAATGTATATTGAAGAGCCAGAAGCCCACTTATTTCCTGATGCACAGGCTAAAGTAGTTTCCGCTATTTTAAAAATTTTTAGTAAACAGGACACAAACTTTTTTATTACTACTCATAGCCCTTATATCTTGACTTCTATAAATAACAGCATTTATGCAAATCAATTAATCGAATCAGGTAAAGTTACAGAAGAAAAATTTGTTGATATCAGCAATGGTTCATATCCCATAAATTTCTCTGACATTTCAGCTTATTCAATTACTAAAGGTCAAATAACTGATATAAAAGATTATGAGTTAAATTTGATAGATGGGACTTTCTTAGACAGTATCTCTAATAACTTTGGCAAAATTTTCAATCAATTATTGGATTTGGATAGTTGAATGGAATTAGATTATATATCACATACTAAAACAAAATCTGGGAATATATCTGTTACTGAGAACAAAGTAAGATGTATCTTCGAAAATAAGTTAAAAATAGATATCAATGAGATACATGTAGATAACGGTCTAATTAGTAGTCAAACTGTCGAAAAGTGTGACTATATAGTTTATTGGGAAAGTGATAATAGTTTTGTTTACTACATTGAACTTAAGGGTTCAGATGTTAGTAAAGCTTATTCTCAAATTCTAAGTACAATTAAATTAACTGAGAATAAGTTTGAAGATTTTAATGATAAAAATTGTGTGATTGTTTGTTCAAGTTATCCTCAAGAGAATTCAACAATTCAAAGATACAAATTACTTTTGAAAAAGAAAGGTTTTAAACTACAATCCCATACAAGAGAAGCTCGTATTGAGGTTAAAAAAGCAATTTAGTTCAAAATGGTTTATATATAATATGCACAAAATCCCCACCGATCTTCTAGAAAAATCAAAATATTGGCGAAACGACATCCAGTTCACCCAAGATGTGCTTGGCAAGCCGTTTCACTTTACCAGCACTTGGGGAATTTTCTCGCCTGAAAAACTCGATGAGGGTAGCCTTATGCTGCTTGACTATATCGAGTTCAAAGCCGATGACCACTCAATCGACCTAGGCTGTGGCTATGGCGTATTGGGTATGACTGCCGCCCGTGAATGCCCAAACGGACAGCATTTGCTCATCGACAAAGACTTTGTGGCGGTGGAATATGCCAAAATAAACTGCCAAAAAAATCATTTAAATAATGCCCAAGTTCAGCTATCCAATGGCTTTCGTGATGTTGAAAAAGACAAAAAATTTAGCCTAGTGATGAGTAACTTACCTGCCAAAGCCAGTAAAGAACAGCATTATCTGTATTTGCTCGATGCCTACAATGCGATGGAAAGTGGCGCACGGTTTTATGTGGTGACCATCAACGGCTTGCGGGACTTTATGAAACGCTCATTTACCGAAGTGTTTGGTAACTCAGATAAAATCAAACAAGGCAAAACCTATACCATCACCCTGGCAGTCAAAGACTAACGTCCTTCAGCTAAATTCTCACCGTTTGGTTTTTTGATTTACTATAGGCTCGTAACCGAATGTACAGGGTCTTGGTGACAGTGGCGACCACCGCATTTTGGTCGTCAACCACCTGTACCTCATAGTTGCGGAACACCGCTTTACCATCCTTTGCCAAGGCTTTTATGGTATCGATTTCGGTGTCATCAAGGTGAAAATCAGCAAACACATCGCTTTTGCCCGCTTTAACAAAATCAATGCTCGCCGCCTTATCCCATACCACGTACGCATTGCCCAAGGCTTGCATCAACAAAACCATGAAAAATGGGTCGGTCATCGAATACAAACTGCCCCCAAACTGGGTGCCGACGATGTTTTGATTGAGTTTGTTTAAGGGTAAACGCACCCGAATATGATGGTTGGCGAAATCAAGGCTTTCAACACGGATACCCGCCCCAAAATATGGCGGATAAAAGTTAAAAAACTGCTTTAACAACTTGGGGTTATTAAAAGGATTAAGGTAGTCTTTGGCTTGAGATTGAAAGGTTTGGCTTAGCTTAGATAGCTTGGATAACCTAGATAGCTTGGATAAATTGGATAGCTTAGATAACATGGCAGACTCGTTTTTAACATGAAAAAAGCATTGCACAACACGCCATTGGCAAAGCAACAATGCTATTGTATGATGGATACAACTGATAGCAAAGCGTGACAAAATAATGGCAAAAGGTAAAGCAAAAAATAACGAAGATGCAGCATTCTGGGAGGCGATTTTGGCGGAAAAAGCGCCGTCGCCACCGTGTGAATTGTGTGGACGTGATGAAGTTGAATTAACCCAGCATCATCTGATTCCCAAATCCCGCCACGACAAAGCCCGTACCAAACGCGAATTTAGCCGTGACGAAATGAAAAACGACATCGCCATGCTGTGTCCTGCTTGTCATGCACAAGTGCATGAAGTGTTTAGCAACCAAGAATTATCCAGCTACTACCATACGGTTGAGCGGCTAAAAGAACATACCGAGATGCAAAAATTTATCAATTGGGTAAAAAAACGCCCGGCTGGACAAACTATTCGTGTCAAAAGTGGCAAAGATTTTTAGTGAATAGATTTTTAGCAGATAGTAGCTACTTGTAAAAGTCTTTTTACGATTACCATTATATGCAGCGAGGACATAAGCAAGGATATCGCATGATGACTTGTTAGGCGGGTAGAAGGGTTTTATATCTGGCCGTCCCTGTTAAAGTTTAATCTTACTTGCATTGAAAAGTGATTGAATTAACTTAATATAGTATAAAAATCGTGAAATAGTAAACAAGCAATGCCAAAAAACAAAACGCCCAGTATCGACCCTGCAACCATTGAAATTGCTGCAGCGACTGCCGATCGCAAAGCGCGATTGGATCACTTGATTAAGCGCCTGCCTAACTTGCCAGGCGTGTACAAAATGCTGGGCAAAAATGGCGACATCATCTATGTGGGCAAAGCCAAATCGCTCAAAAGCCGCGTCAACAGCTACTTTGCCAAAACCATCGACCACCCCAAAACGCGGGCGCTGGTGCAACGTATCGACAACATCGAAACCATCATAACCCGCTCTGAGACCGAAGCGCTGCTGCTTGAGCAAAACCTCATCAAGCTACATCGTCCGCCATACAATGTGCTACTGCGTGATGATAAATCTTATCTATACGTGTTTATCTCAGCCGATAAACCTTATCCAAGACTGGCCTATGGGCGCGGTAAAGGGCAGCACCAAAAAGGCAGATTTTTTGGACCTTTTCCTTCGGCGCATGCCGCCAAACAGACCTTGCTAATGATGCAAAAAATGTTTATGGTGCGCCAATGTACCAATACATTTTTTGCCCAGCGTCAACGCCCTTGCCTAGAGTACCAAATCAAACGCTGTAAAGCGCCGTGTGTCGGGCTGGTATCGCCCGAAGAGTATGCCGATGACGTCAACAATACCATTCGATTTTTAAAAGGTGAAGGCACGGATTTGCAAGTCAAATTGGTGGGTAAAATGGAGCAAGCGGCTGAAGACATGAACTTTGAGCAAGCCGCCTTGTATCGCGACCAACTCTCGATGCTACGCGAAGTACAAGCCAAACAAGCAGTATATACGGTCAAAGGTGAAGCCGATATCATCGCCATCGCCAGTCAAGCGGGCATTACCTGTGTGCATGTCATGAATGTGCGTAATGGGCAGGTTTTGGGTGGCAACAATTATTTTCCTGATGTGGATAGCGAAAACGACATAGCGGATAACTTGTCTGAGTTTGTCAGCTCATTTTATTTTCAAGTCAGTGATGATTTGCCCGAAGAGCTGATTATAAGTCATGAGTTGCCCGACCAAACCGCGATGACAGAAGCCTTAACTGAAACCTTTGGCAAAAAGGTGACGATAAAAACCAAAGTTCGTGAGCAGCGGAGCGAATGGCTCACCCTTGCCCAAATGAATGCCAACAACGCCCTGCAAACCAAATTGGGCGATTATTTGGAAGTTAAATCTCGCTTTAACGCGCTCAATGAGGTATTAAAAGAGGCGCTACAAGGCAAATCGCTCGATCGTATCGAATGTTTTGATATCTCGCATACCATGGGTGAAGCCACCATCGCCAGCTGTGTGGTCGCTGACCAAGGCGGGCTACGCAAACGCGACTATCGCCAATATGCCATTCATGGCATCACGGGCGGCGATGACTATGCCGCCATGAAGCAAGTATTAAACCGCCGCTATAGCAAACAGCCGCTGCCAGATTTATTGCTGATTGATGGTGGTAAAGGGCAGCTTAATATGGCAAAAGACGTACTAAGCGAGCTGGGGATTTTAACCCAAACCTTGCTCGTCGGGGTAGCAAAAGGCGAAGGTCGCAAGGCTGGGCTTGAAGTACTGCATTTTATTGACCGTGAGCCGCTCGATTTGCCGGCTGATAGCAAGGCACTGCATTTGATTATGCATATCCGTGATGAAGCGCACCGCTTTGCCATTACCGCACACCGCAAAAAACGCGATAAACGCCGCTCAAGCTCAGTGCTAGAAGCCATCCCTGGGTTGGGGGAAAAACGCCGCCGAGAGTTACTCAATCACTTCGGCGGCTTGCAGCAGCTGCTTGGCGCATCACAAGATGAAATTGGGCAAGTAAATGGGATTGGTAAGGTGATGGCCAATACCATTTATAAAGTGTTGCATGGCTGATATTAAATTTTTAGCCGTTTTGGATGAAACGGGTAGTTAACAATGATAATGACATGGCATTGTAACAATGGCAGAAATTTTTTTTAAATCAATCGCAGCTGCGGATAGCGATATCTGCATGCACTGTGGCGCATGTTGCGCTAACTATCGGGTGTCTTTTTATTGGGCAGAAGGTGAGACACTCGGTATCCCCGAGCAGATGACGGTCAAAGTCAATGATTTTTATAGCTGTATGAAAGGTACCGAAACAAAGCCGGTCAGATGCGTGGCACTCGCTGGCGAAGTTGGTAACTCGGTAGCCTGCCAAATCTATGATAAACGCTCAAGCACCTGCCAATCGGTACAAGTCGGTGACGAGCAATGTATCAAAGCCCGTCATCATTATGGGTTATCTAACGATATCTTTAGTCAATTGCAGGCTTAATGGCTTTGTGATAAACGAACCGCCAGCTGTTTTTCCACTTCGGTTTTGAGCCATTGATTCAAATCCTCATTCATCAGCGTCATTGATTCGAGCAAATAGTTGTCGATATAGCCTTGCAGCTGTTTGACGATATCTTGTTTGATTTGTTCAATAGCGGGCGTGGTGGCGATAGATGGGTTGTCAATATCGGCAAGTGGGTCAGTAACGCTCGTTTCATGGGTCATCACGGCCGCTGTTGGGTCATCAGCTAACGGCTCAGCAAAGTTATCAGTGTTATCAGCGGTGTCAGTGTGATCAATGGCATAGACCATCTCACTGTGATGGCGCTCAATCGTGACATCGCTGGTTGCGGTATCCGTGGACTGCGCTTGTTCATCTAGCTGGTGATTTGCACCCTCGATTGAGCCAGTTGATAGTTGCGTCGCTGGTTGGGGAGGATTGCTTTGTTTTGCCAGATGCGCTTGTTTGGCAATGGCGCGTTCTTGCTCGAGTAGCGCAATGGCTGCGTCATCTTGTGCTTGACGTTCGCGTTGTAGACGTTCTTCTTGCGCTTGACGTTCTTGCTCGTTTTCTTGTGTTAACTGTATTTGTTCAAGAGGCTGTTGTTCAAGTCGTTGTTGCTCAAGGCGCTCTTTTTCCAAGCGCTCGGTTTCTAGGCGTTTGTTTTCTAAGCGTTCTTGTTCTAGCCTGTGTTTTTCCAATCTTTCTTGTTCTAGGCGTTGTTCTTCAAGCTCGCGCTCACGTAGTTGCGCTTGTAATTTTTCTTGGTGGTCACGCTCGATAGCCAGCAATTCCTCGACTTTATCATGCAGATTGGGCACGCTAAATTGATACTCATCAAGGTCGGTATCGGGATAAAGCAAGGTAACGATATCATCAAGTTCTTGAATAATGGCGTGTTTGACAGGGGTAGGGGTGGCAAGCCAGCGCTTTGAAAATTGGTGGGAGAAGGCAAATCCTGACATGAATGGTGTCCAGCGTTAAGGATGAAATAGGATAGCTTCATTTAACGAAAAAACGGCTATAATTTCAATAGCCGTTTTCAAAATTCACACCGTTAAAATATTAATGCTATCATCGCAGTGATTACCATTTATCGTGACTGCCATTTGGCAAACAGCAGCGAGCCGTTGGTACCACCAAACCCAAAACTGTTAGAAATCGCATGGGTTAAGTGGTCGACTTTACGGGCAGTATGCGGTACATAGTCAAGCTTGCACTCAGGGTCTTGATGATCCAAATTGATGGTCGGTGGCAATATTTGTTGTTGCAGCGCCTTAACGGTGAAAATCGCTTCGATACCGCCTGCAGCGCCCAGTAGATGACCGGTCATCGATTTGGTGGAACTTACCACCATGTTCTCACCAAAGATACCCGCAATCGCACAGCTTTCTGCCACATCACCCGCTGGGGTACTGGTGCCATGGGTATTGATGTAGCCAACGTCACTGGGGGCAATGCCAGCATCACTCAAGGCGTGGCGCATCGCCATAGCCGCACCTTCACCATTTTCCGGTGGCGCTGTGATATGACTGGCATCATCACTCATGCCAAAGCCGACAAACTCTGCTAAAATCGTCGCACCGCGCGCTTTGGCGTGGGCAAGGCTTTCCATCACCAGCACGCCTGCACCATCACCCAGCACAAAACCATCACGGTCTTTGTCAAATGGACGACTGGCTTTGGTGGGTGCATCGTTGCGCGTTGATAATGCTTGCATTGCTGAGAAGCCACCGATACCGAGCTGGCTTGAGGCTTTTTCACAGCCGCCCGCTACAATCACATCGGCATCGCCATACGCAATCAACCGTGCCGCTAAGCCAATCGCATGGGTGGCTGTGGTACAAGCGGTAGAAGTGGCAAGATTTAACCCTTTAATCCCATGACGAATCGCCACTTGTCCAGCTGCCATATTCACAATGGCTGAGGGCACAAAAAACGGTGAGATTTTACGCGGACCTTCGCTATTAAGTTTTACCGCTGTATCTTCAATGGTGGTGATACCGCCAATCCCTGAGCCGATAATCACCCCGATACGGTCGGGGTCAACCTGCTGTACAGGCGCGGCTTGCAACTCACTGATAAAGCCTGCTTGCTTCAAGGCTTGTGCTGCTGCGGCAACACCATATTGTACAAAGGTGTCATACCGACGCGCGTCTTTGGCGTTCATGTACAAGCCGATATCAAACCCATCCACTGTACCTGCGATTTGCGCGCGGTAGTCAGTGGCGTCAAAATGGCTAATCGCTTTGATACCGCTTTCGCCATTAATGAGCCGTTGCCAAGTGCTCTCTACATCGAGTCCTAGCGGGGTAATGGCTCCCATGCCTGTGATGACAATACGTTCATGGTCGGGGCGTTCGTCGTAGCGGGGCTTTTTTGGGCTAATTTTTGTGGTCATTTTATGCTCGAATTTTTGAATAATATTTTTTGAATAACATTTTATGAAAGTTTAGCAAAAATAGTGTACGAGTGTAAACACAATAACTTTAACGTCTTTAGGTTGATTGTATATATCTTTAGCCCATTGAACAACATTAGCCCTCACCCAAAGATGACCGAAGCCCAGTATAAAGGCTATAAGTTAAGTGCTATAAGATAAGCGCTATATGCCAATGCTATAAGTAAGTGCTATCAATATCATTGTCGACATAAAAAATACACGCCGTGTTAAAAACACACCTGTCCCAATACCACTTTTTTATTTGCCCCTGTGACACTGGGCAAGTTACTCGGTACGTTCAAAATCGTCTGCTGAGCCAGCCACGCAAACGCCACGGCTTCGACCCACAACGGCGATAGCCCAATTTTGTCGGTAGTTTGTATGTTCCAAGTGGCTAAATTATCTTGTAAACGGCTCATTAAATAGGCATTTAACGCCCCACCACCACAGACAAACAACTCGCCTTGCGCACCATCAGTGACGGACACAATGGCATCGCTGACGGATTTAGCGGTAAGCGCCACCAACGTCGCTTGCACATCGGCAGGTGAGTACGCCAAATTGGGGAATTGCTGACCCAATTGTTCTAGCATAGCGTCAAGCCAAGCCAAATTAAACTCCTCTCGCCCAGTGCTTTTTGGGAACGGCTTGGCGAAAAATGGGTGGGTTAAAAGCAAATTTAATAACGGCTCAAGCACTTGCCCCGACTTCCCCCAATCGCCATTGTGATCATAAGCTTGTTGGGTATGACGCTGGCACCAAGCATCAATGAGCAAATTTGCTACCCCTGTATCAAACCCAATCACATCATCACTGCCATCAAGTACCGTGATATTGGCGATACCGCCTAAATTTAAAATCACTTTTGGCATAACTTTATCGGCATGATAAGGCGGCGCAGCAAACATGGCTTGGTGAAACGCAGGCACGAGTGGCGCGCCTTGCCCACCCACTGCCATATCACGGCGCCGAAAATCACTCACCACCGCAATAGTAGTGCGCTCAGCGAGTACATTCGGGTCAAGCAGTTGCAAGCTAAATGACCACTGTGGGCGATGACGCACGGTTTGCCCATGACAACCAATCGCGGTTACTTCATCAGGGGTCACCTGCGCTTTCTCGAGCAATTGATTGACCAAATTTGCGGCAAATTCAGCATAAAACACACTCGCCCAACCAAATACGTCAAGTTCGCTCTCGAACGCCAAATTGTCATCAGCGATGAGTTGTGCTACCCCGTTTGGTTGAGTGAGCGCTAACAACACGGCGCGTAAATCATCAGGAAACGGCTCGCTCACCGTCGCCAAAATTTCGACAGGCTCATCATTGTCTTCATCAATCTCATAAAACTGGCACAGCACCGCATCGAGTCCGTCAAGGCTGGTGCCACCCATCATGCCAATCATATACGGCGAGTCGGCAAGCGGGTTTTCTTTGGTCGTCATCATATCATCCATGATGTCGGTAAAATGGCTAAAAAACCCTTCATCAAAAGACAGGTTGGCAGGTAGTCCAGTCGGCAACGTTTGGCTCATAATTATTCTCGTTCGGGCTGTCAAAGTAGAGAGTGCCTTGATTATAGCATACTAAAAGCCTGCCTTATTTTATCTGCAAATTTGCTATAATGGCTAAACTTCACTTTTTTTCAGCCGTTTTAACCCGCGCTTTTTTCGAGGTAAGCATGACCGATTCTACTCATAGATTTTTAGCAGCAGAAGAACAACTCAAACTCATCCAACGTGGTACGCACGAAATTATTTCGCAAGACGATTTAATTAAAAAACTCAAAGAAAACCGCCCACTGCGAGTCAAAGCAGGGTTTGACCCGACCGCACCCGATTTGCACTTGGGTCATACGGTTTTAATCAATAAACTCAAGCATTTTCAGGATTTGGGACACCAAGTGTTGTTTTTGATTGGGGATTACACCGCTCGCATTGGAGACCCAACGGGTAAAAATACCACTCGTCCGCCATTGTCTGAAGAAAAAATCCTGGAGAATGCCCAAACTTATAAAGAGCAAGTATTTAAAATCCTTGACCCCGCCAAAACCCAAGTGATGTTTAACTCCGATTGGTTTAGCAAAATGTCGGCAGGTGACATGATTGGTTTGGCAAGCCAGCAAACCGTGTCGCGTATGCTCGAGCGCGATGACTTCTCAAAACGCTATCACAGTCAAACGCCGATTTCGATTCATGAGTTTTTGTACCCACTGGTGCAAGGCTATGACTCAGTCGCCATGCAAGCCGATGTTGAGCTAGGTGGTACTGACCAAACCTTTAACCTGCTCATGGGTCGTACCTTGCAATCTCGCTATGGTCAAACGCCGCAAGTGTGTATCACCGTGCCGATTTTGGAAGGCCTAGACGGCGTACAAAAAATGAGCAAATCGCTTGGCAATTACATCGGCATTTATGACAGCGCAGGCTCAATGTACCAAAAAATCTTGTCCATGCCAGACACTTTGATTGCGCGTTATTTTGAGCTACTTAGCTTTAAACCCATGGATGAAGTCGAAGCCTTGCTAAAAGACATCGAAAACGGGCGCAATCCGCAAGAAGTCAAACGTATTTTGGCACTAGAGCTGATTGAGCGTTTCCATGACAAAGAAGCCGCCGAAAACGCGCACAAATCAGCGGGCAATCGCTTGGTAGATGGTGAGTTGCCATTGGATTTGCCAGAGGTGACGATTAGCCTTGATGGTCAAGCGCGGTTATTTATCACCCAAGTGTTAAACCAAGCCAATTTGGTGAAAAACTCGGCGCAAGCGAAAGACTTTTTGAAAAACCAATCGGTGAAAGTGGATGGGCAAGTGGTAGATGCAGGATTTGCCCTCACTGCAGGACAAACGGTGGTGATTCAAGCCGGCAAAAAAGCGTATGCCAAAGTGACGATTTCCTAAAGTCTATTGCTTAACCAATGGTTTTATTTTAAAATGTAGTGACAATATCACTACATTTTTGCTTTTTATAGAGGTCAGTAGCTATGACACAATCAACTATGTATCAATTTCGACTTGATGCCAATGAAAAGCGCCAAGCCTTTGAAGTGTTTGACGAACTAGGTATTAAGCCTGCGCAAGCGATTCGTCTATTTTTACGTCAAGTTACGGCAACAAAGTCTATTCCGTTTGACGTCGCAATTCCTAACGCCACCACGCAACGTGCGATGCAAGACGTTGAAGCCATGATTGCAGACAAGCAAGCCCGATTTAGCAGTAACAAGGAATTGTTTGATGCCCTCGAAAAAGCCGATTAATTCAAAACGCACGAATTTACCAAGAGCCTCAGATTTTACCAAAGATTTTTTGAATGATTGGCAAAGGCTAGTGAAAACAGGGCGTTATGACATGGTCAGGCTCAAAGAAGTCATGCTGTTATTAATTGCCAATAATGAGCCGTTAGGGGCAGAGTGGAAAGACCATGAACTAAAAGGAAATTGGGCAGGATTTAGAGAGTTACATGTGGGTGGCGATTTTTTATTAATCTACAAAATTCAAACCATCACAAAATTTGAAACAGTTTATTTTACTCGTGCAGGAACACATAACGAATTATTTGAATAAAAAGGGATTTAAAAATGAAAGCCATCTTCCTCGACCGAGCCACCTTTTCCGCTGATTTAGCATTAGCACCCCCACACGAACTGAGCGACTATCAAGTGTATGCGCAAACGCCCAATGACCCCAAAATCATCATTGAGCGTTGCCAAGACGCGGATATTGTCATCACCAATAAAGTTGAGCTTACCGCCGAAATTATCGCGCAGCTCCCAAAGCTCAAACTCATCCAACTGACCGCCACAGGGATGAACAACGTCGATAAAGACGCTTGTGACAAGCACGGCATTACTGTTAAAAACGTCGCAGGCTATGCGGTCAAAAGCGTCCCCGAACATACCTTTATGCTGATACTCTCAGCCATGCGAGCGGCTCGCCACTATCATCATGAAGTGGTCCATGGGGACTGGCAAAAAGATGGTCGCTTTTGTCTGCTCGACACGCCACTCATTGACCTTGAAGGCAAAACGCTGGGCATTATTGGCTATGGTACGATTGGCAAACGGGTTGGGGAAATTGCCAAAGTCTTTGGTATGACAGTATTGATAGCCGAACACCAAAACAAACCGCCAAGAAATAGCGACTATAGCGCGTTTGATGATGTCCTCGCTCAGTCCGATGTCATTACCCTACATTGTCCATTGACTGCGCAAACGCAGCATTTAGTGAATGCCGATAGCATTGCTAAGATGACAAAAAAACCATTGATTATCAATGTCGCGCGCGGTGGCGTGGTCGATAGTCAGGCGGTGGCTGATGCCGTTACACAAGGTAAATTATTAGGCTATGGGGCAGATGTGTTTGAACATGAACCTATCCAAGACAACGACCCATTACTCACACTTAAAGACCACCCAAGAGTGATTTTTACCCCCCATAATGCGTGGGGCAGCGTCAACGCCCAGCTTAACCTATGGGACATATTGTGTCAGCAAGTACAAGAGTTTACCCAACTATCCCATAAGGCAAAATAACGGAAAATAAATATGACAAGTAAACTGCAATTCCAAGACCTAATTATCGGCACAGGTAAAACTGCCGAGCGTGGGGCACTGATTACTGCGCATTACACGGGCTATCTGCCAGATGGCACGGTATTTGACTCATCGCATCACCGCGGGCAACCGTTTGAAACCGTGATTGGCACAGGGCGGGTGATTAAAGGTTGGGATGTGGGTGTTTTGGGTGGCGAATATGCGCAAAAAATCGGCTATCAAGCCCAAGTTGAAGACCCTACCAATCTCATAGCCATGCAAGTTGGTGGTAAGCGCAAACTCATCGTGCCAAGTCACTTGGCGTATGGTGAGCGCCAAATCGGTAAAATCCCGCCAAATTCAGACTTAACCTTTGAAATTGAATTATTGGATGTCAAAACTCGTGATTGAGATTAAATTAGGCATTTATCAGCACTACAAAGGCAATTTGTATCAAGTATTACACCTTGCCAAGCATAGCGAGAGTGAAGAAGAACTGATTGTCTATCGTGCCCTTTATGGCGATTATGGGGTTTGGGCGCGACCGCTTGCGATGTTTGCCGAAACGGTGGAAGTCAATGGCGAAGCTGTGCCAAGATTTAAGCTGATAAAACCGCTAAACAGTTAAGTTTGGCGGTAATTGATATAAAAATAACCGACAACAAAAAACCCCAAAATAATAAGCTTGGGGTTAATCGATTTATACCTAAGACAAATAATGGTGGCGTGGGGCAGGATCGAACTGCCGACACACGGATTTTCAATCCGTTGCTCTACCGACTGAGCTACCGCGCCATGTTTGTCAGCATCAGTATTTGAGCGGCTATTAAACTAAAAATTGCCAAAGGTGTCAAGCACTATTTTAAACTTTTTGCAAAAAGTTGCTAGTAACTGGCAAAATCCCAAGTCATATCAAGTTATATCAACTCGTACATGGCTAAAATACGATGAATTGCGCCGCAGCCGGGTACAAACTTGGTATTGCCTTTTTTGCGCTCAATATCGGTGACTTGTTTGACAAATTTAGGGGCAAGACCGCGCCCGCGATTTGCAGGATGTAGTACGATGTACTGCAGTAAGCGGCTAGACTCGATGCCTTCATTAAAGCAGCCAATCGCGGCAATCGGTTTTTCATTAAACATCCCCAAATAAAGGATATCACCTTTGGCAAAGGCCTTTTCAAAAAACGCCACAGCATCACGACCTGTCGCAAACTCAGATGAGCTGTCGTACAATTTTTCCACCCGCAATTTGAGTTCAGGATCGTCAATGCGGTTGTTTTCAAAGTTATTGATGGCAACGGATTCTAATGGCATAAAGCCCTCCTTTTTAATTAGCTCACGTTTTAATTAGCGCATGTTGATTTAGTATAAAATAGTAACTAGGATACCAACAAACTTGTAATTGTTATCCAGTATTTTTTGCTAAAAATAAAAGCTGTCAAGGCGTTGGCAAGCCGTGATGGCTTTTTTGGGTTAACCAAATCTTGGACAAACTCTGTGAAATGATGATGTGTTTTTCAAAACAACCTGCTCAATGCCGTCCACTAACGGCGGGCGAAAAAGCCATCGCAAGTAGCGTATTTGGTGATACGTTACAGCTTGATAGTATACGCCTAAAAACCGCATGGTGGGTGCTCAAAGGCTATGCGGTCAGTCCCAATGGTCATGTGTATTTTCATCCAGCAGATTTTTGTGATGATTTTAGCCAGCAAAATGTCTATCTGCGCGCGTGGCTGGTGCATGAATTGACCCATGTCTGGCAAATCCAACAAGGCGTTAAGGTGTTTCGCCGCGCCCTGCTCAATCGGCGCTATAGCTACGAGCTGCAAGCGAATAAGCCATTTGGTCGTTATGGCATAGAGCAGCAAGCGCGTATGGTGGAAGATTATTATCGAAAACGTGAGCTCAAACAGGATTATGAGCCATTACTCGCCTTTATTCCGTTTGCCAGTTTACAGCCTGCCACCGCCTAGCGTTATCAACTCTCTGTGTCGCTGTCACCACCCAATGTTTGTAGCGATGGCGGTGGTTTTTTTGGTATAATTGCTTGATGGATGGGTGTCTTAAGGTTCAGTTAAGCTAAATCTGTATGATAGCCTCATCCTAAACTCGGTTATTATATAATGGCTATTTTTTGGTGCATTTAGATAAGGTGAGTAATCGTATGTCAGTGAATAACTCTCGATGGGTAGCATGGCGTCAGCAAGGTGGCAATGCTCAAGGTATTAGTGCTCAAGGTGGCAATGCTCAAGGTATTAGTACTCAAGGTATCAATGCTTATGTGATGATGGGTATTGTCGCGCTATTTTTGACCCTGACCGCAAACGTTACTTTCTTTGATAAAGCCACTGAAGTCTATCCGTTTGCCCAGCATATTGGGTTTATAGGCTCATTGCCGTTGGTGCTATGCGGTGTCATGCTACTGGTTATTGTGCTGCTTAGCTATCGTTACACCCTTAAAGCGGTATTGATTTTTTTGCTATTGACCGCGGCAGTCACGGCGTATTTTACTGATACCTATGGCACTGTCTATGATGTCAATATGCTACAAAATGCGCTACAAACCGATAAAGCAGAAAGCGCCGATTTGTTTAATGTCAATTTTATCTTACGCATTTTATTGCTTGGGGTATTGCCTAGTGTATGGGTGGCGTGGCAAAAGATCACATTTCCCCCCATCAAGCGCAGTCTGTTGCAGCGCGGCTTGACGTATTTGGTCAGCTTCGGCTTGGTGGTGTTACCGATTTTGGCGATGAGTAAAAATTACGCCAGTTTTTTCCGTGAACATAAACAGCTTCGTAGCTATACCAATCCTGCTACCCCTGTATATGCACTGGGTAAACTTGCCAGTATACAGCTCAAACAAGCACAGGCACCCAAAACCCAAATCATGCATGCAACCGATGCGGTGCAGGTGAGCAACCCCACCACCCGTAAGCCAAAGCTGGTGGTATTGGTGGTCGGAGAAACCGCGCGCGGCGACCATGTGCAGCTAAATGGGTATAACCGAACCACCTTCCCGCAGATGGCAGCGACGGCTGGGGTAACTAATTTTAACCAAGTCATCGCCTGCGGTACCTCAACCGCTTACTCGGTGCCTTGTATGTTTAGTTATGTCGGTATGAAAGACTACGATGTGGATACTGCCAACTACCAAGAAAACGTACTTGATACTTTAAATCGCCTAAAGGTTAATATCTTGTGGCGTGATAACAACTCAAGCTCAAAAGGCGTCACTAATCGTTTGCCCGCGGCAGATTTTGTCGATTATAAAACCGCGCGCAACAATACGATGTGTAATACCAACCCCTATGGCGAGTGCCGCGATGTGGGTATGCTAGTAGGCTTAGATGACTACGTCAAACAACTAGCTAACCAGAATACGCTTAACCAGGACACCCTAATTGTGCTGCACCAAATGGGTAATCACGGACCTGCGTATTTTAAACGATATGATAAGCAATTTGAAAAATTCACCCCAGTCTGCCAAAGCAATGAACTTGCCAAATGCGACCCACAAAGCGTGATTAATGCCTTTGACAATGCGCTACTTGCCACCGATGACTTTTTGGCAAAAACGGTGAACTGGTTAGACAAATATGACAGTACCCACCAAGTGGCGATGCTGTATGTCAGTGACCACGGTGAAAGTTTGGGCGAAAACGGCATCTATTTACATGGTATGCCTTATAAAATCGCGCCTAAAGCGCAAAAACACGTCGCATCGATGTTTTGGGCAGGTAAGCACTCAGGCATTCAAGCAGTGCCATCTAATACTGAGCTCACCCATGATGCTATTACCCCAACTTTGTTAAAACTGTTTGATGTGCGTGCGCAAACCGTACAAGGCAAACCCTTGTTTATCAAGTAAAGTTATCAAGTAAAGTTATCCAGTAAAGCTATTTGGGTAATTAGAGCCATTTAAGTAATGTTAGCGACATAAAAATTGCGTCTAACTCCAGCGACAGTGACGGCAAGATATATGGTTCAAAATAGATGAGTATACAGATCGCTAAATTAAAAAATTTTGCCAGTAGGCAGACCGTGCTCGGAATGGTGCTGGCGATTATCTTTACGCTAACGCTTGAGCACAGCGCCATTGATGTAGCCATCAGCCAGTATTTTTATTCCCCCACAGATGGCTGGCTGCTTGCCAAAGAATCACTACTCCCTAACTTAATTTTTTATACTATTCCCAAAAGATTATTAATTGCGTTTGAAGTCTATATGGCAATCGCATGGCTACAACGCTATTTATTACAACGCCATCCATCAAGTCACTGGCTTGCCAAGCAACAGGCATGGTTTAAACCTTTTAAGCGGCTATCACTGACTGAAATAGGCTATCTATTCATCGTGATGGTGTTGGTACCTTTGATTATCGCATCGCTTAAAGGGGTGACTCATGTGGTGTGTCCCAATCACTTGCAAATTTTTGGCGGTGAATATCCTTATCTCACGATACTAGAAGACATCCAAGCCGGAACCCGCTCAAAATGCTTCCCTGCGGCGCACGCCAGTGCTGGGTTTGCCCTGTATGCTTGGGCGTTTATCCCAAGTCTTTGGCACAAGCGCTGGCAAATCGCAGCGATGGTGACGGTGATAGCTTGGCTAATGGGTGGGTATAAAATGTTGATAGGTGACCATTTTTTCAGTCATACGCTGGTATCTATGAGCTTGGCATGGGGGATTTGCGCGGCAGTGGCATGGGCTTGGTGTCGATTTTATGCCAAAGCTACGTCCGCAAAAAATTCAAAGCGCTAATAGTTCATGGTATAAAGCTATAAAAAAGCGTTGAGGAACACCCCACGCCTCTTTTCGGTTGCATGGCTAGCTTAACCGATTGATGGTCATCACCACTTTATAGCCATCGGGATGATTGGCAGTTAAGCGAGAAGGCAGTTTATCGTTACTGTTGCTATAGCTAAACGTGGCTGTCCAATCGCCATTTTGGGCGCTCACTAGGCGATTAATGCTGTCTTTTTTACCATTGGCATCACTGGGTGCTGGCTGCCCTTGAATCCAGTAAGGCAGCTGTGAGATGGGCGCTTGCCAACCGGTTGCACGTAATAGCAATTCTTCAGGGGTAGCGGCATTGATGGTGCCTTTTTCGTTGGTTAACGTCGCAGATTGACCATTGTAGCTGATTTTGGTTTGACCCGCATTCATCGCACCAGCAATCTCAATGGCAAAGTTTTGACCTTGCTGTGTCCAAATATAAAACGCACTACCTGCCTGCTGCGGCGTGGTCATGCCAATTTTACCATTGATAGTAAATTGCGCGCTCGATAGCGTACTTGGATCCGCTTGCTCAGTAGTGGTAGTCGATGGCGCTGTGGCTGTTTGGGTATTGACCACAGGAGTTGTCATCACTGTGGCGACAGGCTTGGCTGCGATGGGCTTAGTTGTTGCCTGTACGGACTGACAGCCTGTTAGCAGCATACTACTGATGCCCAAACAGGCAATACTTAACCCCGTGATTTTGCTGATGACAGCTGGTAATAAATGCATAATATCCTCAAATGTTAATCAAATTTGTTAATCAAGTTTTCATCAAATATTAACTGGTTGTGCTTAAGTATGATGATTTAAAAAACTGATGGGTAAACTATAAATAGCCATTGTTAAGCCTGTTTTGCTTAACTGCTCAAATTGGTGAAAAAGCGGTTATTATTTATCTGTTGTTTATCTGCCATTTACCTGTCATCTATCTGCTTTACAACCTTTATTGCTCGCTAGTCGTCGTGCTTAGAGACGATTTTAGGCGGTGCTATTGCAGGTTTTCGGGTTGATAACCGAGTTCATGGACCAAGATTTGGTTGATGCGCTCCGCTTCTTTTTGGTTGCCCAAATTTAAGTAGGCTTGTTGCAGCAGCAACCCGCTAATCACATCGGGTACGATATCAAAATTATCCGATAACAGACTAATGACGGTGGCGTTATTAGCCTGATGCAGCGCTTGTTGCGACAGTATTTGCCGCGCCTTTAAACCGACTTCTTTGTCATTGATTAATGCCGTCAGTAGGGCGGTCACCTCTTCATTATTTTGTTTTAAATTGACCAAGGTTTGCGCATATTCGAGTTGATAATCCACGTTTGCCGGTGCAAGTCGAATCAACTCTTTTAACAGTCGCAGTTTACTGGTGTAATCATCATCGGGCAGTAACAATACCTTGGCAAATAAAATATCGGTATTATTGGGTAAACTGGTTTGCGCGCTATTAAGCAAGGCTAACGCTTGCGCGGTTTGGTTATTTTTTTGCAAAATGTTGGCTTGCATGATGTAGCTTTGCGGCGCAAAACTGTCAAATTGCTCCCGTAATTTGATGCTACTGGCAATCGCTTCCTCAAAACGACTTTGCGAGATTAATAAATCAATCTGTTGCTGTCTGGCTTTGAGCACCAAGTCAGGTTGCATCACTTTGCCATAGTAGCCAATCGCATCATTGAGTAGGTTCTGGCGTTCGGCGCTGACAGCCAAATAATAATTGGCTTGGTCCTTAAAGTTGGGGCTGGCAATCAATGTTTTGAGCAAGCGATCTGCTGCGGCGTATTTTTTTAAATCAATACCCACCAAAGCGGCCAGTAGTTTGATTTCTTCATCTGCCAAAAACTGCTGATTAGCACGGGCATTGAGCTGTTGCCATACTTGCGCGCTTTTGCCTTGCTTTAGCATATAGCGAATTTGATAGACAAATAGCGCTTTATTGTCAGGCACGGTTTTACGCGCCTGCGCAATAAACGCAATCACTTGATGACTGGGCGATAAGGCTTGCAGGATATCTGCTTTTAACGTCAAAAAAGCCGGGCTTTTGGGGTTGGTTTTAAGCGCCCGATTAATCGCCACTAACGCGGCTTTGGGCTGTTGAAACTGTAGCAGCAGACCCGCTTTCATGACCAGTAGTGAAGGGTTGTTTTTGATGTCTAATCGATTGAGCGTAGCAAGCAATTCAGCTTGGTCACGGGTTTCCGTGGGATAAATCCCAATCAAAATCTGACTTAAATCAGCGTCAGGATCGTACTGCAAAATTTGATTGAGCTTTTCGCCGGCTAATTCATACTCGTGCGCTTTGAGTGCCAGATGGGTCACATAAAAAATCGCCGGCACATGGTCAGGGTTTTGCTGTTGCCACGCATTGGCAAAAGCGAGTGACAACTGTGGCGGTTCATTTTGTAAAGATAAACCGAGGGCGCGTTCAAAGACGGGGGCAGCATCCGCCAAAAAAGACTGCTGCTTATAGGTCGCTAACGCCTGATCGATACGACCGCGATCTGCGGCAAACTCCGCCATCAAAATCGCATACAGGCTTGGCTGGCTAAGAGACTGATTCACAGATTGACTAGCGGATGCAAAATTTGCCCCGGCACTAAAAACCGCTGGGCTAAACAATAAACTTGCCAACGTGAGCGTAGTCGCGACTACATTTTTGCCTAAAGCGGTAGAGGGTTTAAGTATATGAAGCGGTTTTAGATTCGGCTTTAGATTGACAAAAAGTTGCTGCGGTATTGATAAATGCATCGGTAAATAAATCGATAAACAATAAGGCTTGACATATTTCGACGCAAAAAAGCGTGGATTGAGGGGACAACCACGCACAGCGCAACAAGCCGATGAAATAACCGCTGGAAACAACTTTCGCATTTAGCTCGCTTGGACAGTAACGTACCTAAAAATTACAGTCAGTATTACAATCAGTGACAAGTAAGATGTAACAAAATGTTCATGAGAAACTTAAATTATACGGGGTCAACTGGTCGAACTATGTAGAATTATGGTTAAATCGTATGGGTAAATAGCAACCAAATAAGCGGATGTGGCAGAGTTAAGTAAAAAAATATGATGATAGCTCGAATGACCGTTCAAAATGCTAGGCATGCTAGACCTGGTAATGCGTTAAATCGTAATACTTTAAATCGTGGCTAAAGAATTTCCCTGAATCAAAAAAGCAGGATGTTTTTCATTTGTTATTAGCAATGGTATAATAATCCACTTTTCTACTTTACTTTTATTAAGTGGTTATTATTAAGTTGCTTTAGGTTTCTTTATATTGCCACTTTTCCCCCTGTGTTATCAAGCATGACAAGCGTCGATAGGCTGATATGGGCTGGATGTCGCTTAGCTAGCACACTTAGCTAGCAAACTTGGGTTCACAAAAATCGGCTTTGATAAACGCGGTCATTTTTAAGGTCATTACGTTATATGCAGCTTCTGGTTATTGGGTTAAATCATAAAACAGCGCCAGTTGCCATGCGTGAGCAATTGGCGTTTGCTGCTGAAGATTTGCCGATTGCCCTAGATTCGCTCAAAGCGATCACCCAAGGCGCGGTGATTTTATCGACCTGCAACCGCACTGAAATCTATGCGCTAGCCCCCGAAGGACAGACCCTTACTAGTACGATGTCACAAGTGATTGAATGGCTAGCGGCTTTTAAAAACACGCCCATGCAAAAAATCGCGCCACACCTGTATCAATATCAAAATAACCATGCACTGCTACATTGGGTGCGGGTAGCGTCTGGGCTAGACTCGATGATTTTGGGCGAGCCGCAGATTTTGGGACAAATCAAACAGGCGGTGCGCCAATCCCGTGCCAAAGAAGCTATCTCGAGTAAGCTTAGCTGGGTGATTCAGCAGGTATTTGCCGCCGCCAAACAAGTGCGTAACGAAACGCGGGTAGGCTCACAAGCGGTGTCGTTAGGCTTTGCCGCCGCCAAATTGGTGACGCAAATTTTTCAAAAACCTAGCAACAACACTTTGCTGGTTGTCGCGGCAGGTGAGATGAATCGGCTGGTTGCGACCAATATCGCAGGTTTAGGTGTCGGCAAAGTCATCATCTGTAATCGTAGTCCTGAGCGTGCCGCGCTGCTTGCCTCTGAGCTTGAAACGATTGTGCCGCACATTGAGATTACCCCGCTTGATCAATTAGCCAACGTGTTGCCGCAAGCGGATATTGTAACTAGCTGTAGCGGTAGCCTATATACCTTGATTGATAAAACCATGGTGAAACAGGCGTTAAAACAGCGCCGTCATCAGCCCATGTTAATGATTGATTTGGCTGTGCCTCGCGATATTGACCCTACCGTCAGTGAGCTAGATGACGTGTATTTATACTCAATTGATGACTTACAACATGTGATTGCAGGCAACCTTGAACAGCGTCGCCAAGCTGCCGTAGAAGCAGAATTATTGGTGAGCCAAATCGTGGTGGCGATTGAGCGCAAATACTTGGTGCGCCAAGTGGGTCAGGATATTCAGCAGTACCGTGAGCAAGCCAAACACCATGCGGATATGATTTTAAGCCAATCCTTACAGCAGCTTGCCGATGGTCATGCAGCCGAAGCCGTGTTGACCGAACTGACCCGTAAACTCACCCAAACGTTAACCCATGCACCGTCCAAACTATTGCGAGAAACGGCTAGCGAACAGCCCGTAGAAACCGTCAATTTTGTGGCACAACATCTGACCCATGCCTTTCGCAAAGACAAATGCCCCTATCTCACCCATAACAACACCCTGCTTGATGACGAGCCAGCGTCACCGTCTTTTGACAATCAATAATTAACAAGCAATAATTTTCCTATTGCTGAGCTTTTAAGCCCAAGTTTTTAAGCGCAAGTTTTCGCTACAAGCGGCGGCTAGCTTTTTTGCATCAAATTTGTAATACTTAAAATTGCTCTGCTAACTCTGATAACAATGGCGTCGATTAGGATTTGCTATGTTTACTTGCCCACCGATACTACCGTATTTTACCCCACTGCCTGCGCTTAGCCTGCAAGGCGAAGCCAATCTTGGCATACCCGCTTGGTTAGCAGTAGTGGAAGCGGACTTGGATAAGGCGTTGGTATCTGGCACACCGATTCGCCAAGTCGTCATGGGGCGCTGCTGTGCGATTGATAGTATGATGGCAGCCTTATTTGAGTTGTATGAACTCGATCAAACCGATTTGACGCTGTTTGCCACAGGAGGGTATGGGCGTGGGGAGTTGCACCCGTTTTCGGATGTGGATTTATTGCTGTTAAGTCCAAACCCGATTGATGAAGCATTGAATCAAAAAATTTCGCCGTTCGTCGCCAAGCTTTGGGATATTGGGATTGATCCTGCTTTGGTGGTGCGCTCCGTTGAAGAATGCGATGAGGCTTGTCACGATGATATCACGGTAGCAACAAGTCTGTTAGAAGCACGAATTTTGGTAGGCAATGTTGCCCAAGCTGGGTTGCCGATGCAGCTACTCAATAAAAACTGGTCACAAACCAAGTTTTATGAGGCCAAAATGGCAGAAGCCAAAGAGCGCTATCTTAAACATAATTCGACGGAGTATAACCTAGAGCCTGACCTTAAAAACGCGCCTGGGGGCTTGCGAGATATTCATACTGTCGGCTGGATTAGTAAGCGCTATTTTCGCGTGACAAACTTGTTTGGACTGGTGCAGCAAGAATTTATTACCGAAAAAGAATTTGATGAGCTGCAAGAAGCAGAAGATTTTTTGTGGTTGATTCGCCATCATCTGCACAAAATTGCCAAACGCAATGAAAACCGTGTTTTATTTGACTATCAGCGCCTGATTGCTGAGCGCATCGGTTACCGTGACAATTCGCATCCCAATGCCGCAGTTGAGCAGTTTATGCGCGATTATTACCGCTATGCCATGTCAAACTCAACATTGTCTGAAATGCTCACCCAGCACTACTATGAAACGTTGATTGAGGCGCGTCTACCTGATGAACAGCGCCCGGTGAGAAAGGTGATTAATGAGCGCTTCAAACTGGTCGGTGATCGCATTGCGGTGACGCATACGCGGGTGTTTGCCCAACATCCGACCGCGATTTTAGAAATGTTTTTGTTGATGGGTCAGCAAAATATTCGCCATATTCGTACCCGCACGCTACGGATTTTAAAAATCGCTGCACGCGGCATTGATGAGCATTTTCGCAATGATCCCGTCAATAAAGCTATGTTTATGGACAATCTCAAAGAGCAAAATCTGCTATTTTGGCGACTGCGAGTCATGAAGCGTTATGGCGTGCTAGGTAGCTATTTGCCTGCTTTTGGTCAAGTTACAGGATTGATGCAATATGACTTGTTTCACCGTTATACGGTGGATGCCCATATTTTGATGTTGATACGTATGTTGCACCGCTTTACCGATGACAATTATGTTGATACTTATCCGCTTGTCAGTGGTATCTACCGCCGTATTGACCGTAAAGAGATGCTGGTGTTGGCAGCGATTTTCCATGATATTGCCAAAGGTCGGGGCGGTGACCATAGTGAACTTGGCGAGCAAGATGCCATCAAGTTTTGCTTGTCACATGGTTTAAGCCAAGCCGATGCCGAGCTTGTCGGCTGGTTGGTGTCTCAGCATTTATTGATGTCGATGACCGCGCAGAAAAAAGACATCTCCGACCCCGAAGTTGTCGCAGAATTTGCCGATAAAGTCGGGAATGTGACTTATTTGAATTATTTGTATGTGCTCACCGTTGCCGATATGAATGCCACCAACCCACAGCTTTGGAACAGTTGGCGCGCAACCTTGATGCGTCAACTATATACCCAAACCCGCCGTATCCTGCGAGCCGATATCGATGCGCCGATGAACCGCCAAGACATGATTGCCAGCAACAAGCAAAGCGCCCGTGATTTGCTAGCAGCTGATAATGGCTTGGCTGACATTGAAAGCTTGTGGGATGGGCTAGGGGAGGAGTATTTTTTACGTGAAGTCCCAAGCGATATTGTTTGGCATTCCAAAGCCATCATGGCGCATGATGAGGCACAAAAACAACGCACAGAGAGCGAGCAACCTGAGCCGCTGATTATTTTGCGTGAACATCGCGAGTTGGCACTCGATGCCGTGCAAGTGTTTATCTACACCCATGACCAATCCAATTTATTTGCGGTGACCATGACGGTGTTTGACCAAATGGATTTGGACGTACTCGATGCGCGCGTCATCACCGCCTCGCGAGATTTTGCCCTAGATTCTTACGTACTGCTTGACCGACATGGCACGCTACTCACCGATACCGAGCGCCAAACTGAACTCATAGAGCGTCTAAAACAAGCCTTTATTAGTCCAACGTTGCCTGAGGTGGCGCAGCGACGCATGCCTAGACAGCTCAAGCATTTTCATGTACCCACCAAAGTGTCTTTTAGTTTTAACCCGCAATCCAATCAGCATATGATGATTTTGGAAACCCTTGACCAGCCAGCCTTGCTTGCGCGTGTGGGGCAGGTGTTTTTGGCACATGATATTGAAGTGCATTTTGCCCGCATTACCACATTGGGTGAGCGCGCCGAAGATATGTTCTTTATCACTGACCATGAAGACAAACCGCTATCGGCTGAGCGACTCGAAAAACTCAAACAGGCATTGGTAGAAACGCTGAATGTCAGTTAACTTGTCAGTGGGAAAAGTCGGTGGCAAGCAAGCCCAATCGTAAGTCTAAGCGCAAGTCCAATTACAAGTAAGCTACTGGATTTGATTACTTTTGGGTGCGCGCCAAATACACCATTAGGCAAACCATGGCAATGAGCGCGATACCTGCCCCCACATAACCCACCATAGCCAGGCCTAGGCTTGCAATCACCAGTCCACCGACGAACGCGCCGCCGCCGATACCGATGTTATAAATTCCTGAAAAAATTGACATCGCTACATCAGTGGCATTCGGCGCAAGCTGTAATACGCGTAGCTGCAAAGCAAGGCTAATCGCCGTAATTGCCAAGCCCCATAGCATCGCTAGGACAAGCCATAAGATTGGCACATGGGGCAGCCAAGCAGATGCCAGTAACGAAAACAGCAGCGTTGCCATCGCGCTAATCAAAAACGCCCGTGGAAAACGGTCATAAAAGTGCCCAAATAGCCAGCTCGCTAGCAACCCTGCCACCCCAAAACTCAGCAAAATCACTGTGGCAAATTGTTGACTAAACTGACTAATCGTCAGCATATAAGGCTCAATATAACTATACGCCGTAAAGTGTGCCGTCACACATAGCACAGTGAGTGTATAGACAGTGAGCAAGGGGATATTATTAAAAATACTGGGTAAACTTGCGGCTGAGCCGACATCTTTGCTCGGCAGTTTTGGCAAAATCCACCACACCATAATCATTGCCAAGAGCGCAGCCGCGCCAATCGTACCAAACGTCATCCGCCACCCGAGCCACTGCCCAATCATCCGACCCAACGGCAGCCCAAGCACCGTCGCCAGTGCGCTACCCATCGACAATAGCCCCAAGGCTTTGGTTTGACGATCTTTGGGCGCCACACGCACCACAAGGCTTGCGGTAATTGACCAAAACACCGCATGCGCTAGCGCAATCAATGCTCTCCCAACCAACAGCATGGCAAAACTTTGCGCCATCACCGACACCGCATGCCCCCCGATAAAGATAACAAATAATGCTATCAATAGCTTACGCCGTTCGATACGGGCAGTAGCAAGCATGGCAGGGAGCGACAAAATAGCCACAATCCAAGCATAAATGGTTATCATATGCCCCACTGTTTCTACCGGCATGGCAAAGCTATGACCAATGTCAGACAGCAGCGCAATCGGCACAAATTCAGTGGTATTAAAAATAAATGCCGAAATCGCCATGACAATCACGCGCCACTGGCGAATTTGGTTGGGATAATTGGGGTTGGACTGGGTGTGTTGGCGTAACTGGTGAAAATGACTCATTGCAGGCAGGATGGCTAAGGCTGATGGCATACCTTAGCGGCTCACTCTATAAAATAAAAGCAATTTTACGTTATTTTATGGTGAAAATAGCTTTAGTAGTAAAAAATCGACTCATAGGGTAGCGCGCCAACCCCAACTCACCAAAAAAGCAATACCCACTAGCCAAGCAATATAGGGATAAGTGGTTAAAAAACTGGCAGTCAGTCCGACTATTTACCTTTGGACAAAATCGCCACTTGGCGGATATAAGTGTGTAAATCAGCCACACTCTCATTCATCAATTCATCATCTTGGGTATATTCGGCGTAGGCAATCCAAATCAGCAGCTGCTTGATGGTGTTGAATTCACTGTCAAAAAAGGTTTTGGTAAATTGTTTTAAGGTGTTGTCATCTTGCAAATTTAGCCGCGTTTGCCAACTTTCAATTTTGGCTTGTTGCTCAGGGCTAAAGGTATGGCGAAATAAAAATTCGACAATCGCATGCGGTTCTTCTTCAGCCAGCAATTTACCCAAACGCTTGATGTGACGTTTACGTGCTTCATGGCTGGTGATATCGGCAAGCTGCAGCAAGTCATCCAAAAAAAACTCACTGGCAGGCAGTGCCTTCATTTGTTTTTTTGACAAATTGGCAAGCGGCTCAGCCAGTCGCTGTAGGCGTTCATGGGCTTTTTTTAGTTCGGTACGGCTAACCGCCATATCCATTTCAGCAAAATTAATCATTTATCAATCTCAAAGTTATCAATCATAAGTACAAAGTTGATTCAAAACGTGCTACCAGCGGTTTTTTTCACGGTGTTTAATACGTACCACCATCTCTTTGGGTAGCGATTGGGTCAGTGATTCGCCCAATTTCTCTGCGATATACACAGAGCGGTGTTTGCCCCCAGTACAGCCGATAGCGATGGTCACGGTATGGCGATTGTTGTGCAAAAAAGGCGGTAACCATTTTTTAAAAAAAGCGATAATATCATTCGCCATCTCATCTACTTCGCTATAGTCATCAAAAAATGCTTTGACGCCATCGTCTAACCCTGTCTGGTTGCGCAGTTCAATCTTCCAATGGGGGTTTGGCAGGGTACGCACATCAAAAATAAAATCGGCATCAATCGGCGCCCCATATTTAAACCCAAAGGATAAAATGTTGACGGTTACCGCATTATCCACGCCCAAATGATCGCGGATGACTTCTTTGAGTTGGTGGATATTAAGTAGGCTTGTGTCAATTTTGATATCAGCGCGAATAGCAATCGGCTCTAAGATATCGATTTCTTTTTTGATGGCATTGGGTAGATTGCCCGACACCGCCATTAACGGATGCAGACGGCGCGTGGCATCAAACCGTGCCACCAGGACGCTTTCTTGGGCAGTCACATACAGTATTTTAATCGCCGGTTTGCTATAAGTCTCTATGAGCTTATGATAGACATCGGCAAACCGCGATAAGTCCGCTTGTGGCGAGCGTACATCCACACCAATGGCGATTTTATAAATTTGGCTGTCATGTACAAGTTTATCAATGGCACTAGGGACTAGCGAAAGTGGCAAATTATCAATTGGATAATAGCCAAAGTCTTCCATAATATTGAGAACCGATGTCTTACCCGAGCCTGAACGTCCTGAAACAATGATAACTTGTAGCGTTGACATAGTTAATCCTTCACAGATGCGGTGGTAGGTTGTCGATTAAAATCGCTAGCCGATTGCTGACCCAATTGCTGATTCAATTCCGGACTAAATTCCTGATTTAACTCCCGGCTAAACTCTAGGTTATCTAAAAGCCGTGTTTTCTTGCCCAAAAAAGCGGCGGTCAAAATTACCAAATCTTTATCAGTGGGCTTCGGCGGCTGTAATAAGCGATTTTTAACTTCCAAATAATCCACTTTAAAGCCTGAATCAGCCACCGTCAGGCGATTTAACTTATCAATTGCGCCGGCAATAATCTTGTCAAAATCGGCAAAATTGGCAGTTTTTAACTCATTGGCAAGCTGTTGCAAGCTTTTTTGCAAGGTGGGGGCAAGTTGACGTTCTGCTTCACTTAGGTATTGATTGCGAGACGATAATGCCAGCCCATCCTCAGCCCGCACGATATCCACCCCGACAATCTCAATCGGGAAATTTAGCTCAGCGACCAACTGGCGGATAATGGCAAGCTGTTGATAGTCTTTTTTGCCAAAAACAGCGATGTCAGGCTGGACAATATTAAATAGTTTGCTCACCACCAAGCCCACACCATCAAAGTGGGTGGGGCGAGTGTTGGCACACAAGATTTTGCTGATATCGCCTGACAGCACTTGCACGTTGTTAGGGTAGGTTGGGTACATTTCTTCCACGCTTGGGGCAAATACAAAATTTGCCCCCGCGTCGGTGAGTTTTGCCACATCAGCCTCTAGCGTGCGTGGGTAGGTATCAAAGTCTTCACCCACACCAAATTGGGTTGGGTTAACAAACACACTGACCACCACGATATCGGCAAGTTCTTTGGCTTTTTTGACGAGGGTCACGTGACCGCTGTGCAAATTACCCATCGTGGGAACCAGCGCTATCTTTGGCGCAGCCGCTTGATGGCGTAAAGGGTTTAAGGTGTCACGTAATGCGCTGATGGTATGAAATACTTGCATTTTTTTGCCTTTATGATTACTAAAAACTATGCGCTGGCGTTGGGAACGTACGGTCTTTGACCGCCTGATGATAGGCTTTAAACGCCCCGGTGATATCCTTGGTTTCGTTATGCTCGTCGGTCAAAAAGTTTTTGACAAACTTGGCAGGTTTACGGGTATATACCCCAAGCATATCGTGCATGACCAGCACTTGACCATCACACTCCACGCCCGCACCGATACCAATCACTGGCACGGGGAAAGTGTCACGCACTTTTTTGGCAAGCTCAGCAGGGACACATTCGAGCAGTAAAATGGCGGCGCCTGCTTCTACCACTGCTTGACAATCAGCCATAAGTTTTTCCGCTTGGGCATCGGTTTTGCCTTGTACTTTGTAGCCACCAAACACATTCACGGATTGCGGCGTCAAACCTAGATGCACGCAGGTCGGCACGCCGTTGTTGGCAAGCACTGATACGATTTCGGCAAGCTCGGCACCGCCTTCGATTTTGACCACATGGGCGCCTGCTTGCATCACCGCTTGGCTGGCATCGAGTGCGCGCTCAAGCGTGGCAACGCTCATAAAAGGTAAATCACATAAAATCAGTGCATGACTGTTGGCACGAGCCACGTTTTGGGTATGATATACCATGTCTGCGATTGTCACCGGCAAGGTTGAGGTTTGTCCTTGTACCACCATGCCAAGGCTATCGCCAATCAAAATCGTATCAATCCCTGCAACTTGCATGGCTGCTGCAAAACTGGCGTCATAACATGTCAAGCACGAGAACGTCTCACCATTGGCTTTGAGTTTGTTTAAGGTGGACAAGGTGACAGGTAATTTAGGCTTGGTCGTCGCTGCGGCAGATGTTGACTCAGTTGTTGAATCACGGTTAGATTCTAGGTTGCTAACGTAGCTCATGCGGTTTCCTTTAAAAAGCAAGGTTAAAAGAATCAAGGGTAAAAGAAGTAAAGCTAAAAGAAGCAAGGGCAAAAGAAACAGGCAAAAACAAGAAATAGGGAAAACAAAAAACGTTACTTTATCAATGGTTTAATTTTTTGCGATTTCAAATCCATAGCACCCATAATTTGTTAATTTTTACAAAAAACCAATGTTAACCGATATAAGTTAAAGCACGGTTAATTTTTGCAGGCCTTGCCAATCTTGACTGGTCGGTAAGTCTGCCAATTTTTGCCCATTTACCATAAGGGTCGGGTCAAGCTCTAGCATCGGAATTAGCACAAAATTACGCGCAAATAAGCCCTCATGTGGCACGGTTAAACGCGCATTGTTGATTGTGTCATTACCATACAACAACACATCGACATCCAAACTACGCTCACCCCAGTGACGCAAACGCGTGCGCTTGGCAGCGCTCTCCAAACTTTGGCAAAAATCCAACAGGGCTAAGGGTGCCAAATCGGTATCAACTTTTACCACTGCATTAAAAAAATCGGGCTGGTCGGTGACTCCAAAGGCTTTGGATTGATACAGTGATGATGCTGTAACATTGGCAAAGTGCGGTGATGCGTAAAACGCCACAATAGCATTGGCAATATGCTGCTTTGGCGTACCAAGCGCGTTTGCGATATTGCCACCCAAACCGATATAGCACGTAATCATGGCTGATGACCGTCGATTTTGACCGCGCGTTTGCGGGTGCGTTTTGGCGCTGCCGGTGCCTCGTCCTTAGTCACCGCTTCTGCTAAGACTTTGCTATCAGCAACCGCTTTTTTACGCGTCCGTGGCGCTCGCTTTGGCTTTGGCTGTACCACGCCATTGTCAATCATTGATTCATTGGGTGCCGAACGCTTGACCGTGCCAGTGCGAATGTCAGTGCCAATATCAGTATCGGTATGAGTCACCGCCTGATTATCAATGCTTTGTCTGACGGGCGTTGGGCTGACAGATTCGCCAAGCAAATCATTAGCGGATGTTGTGATATCCGCTTGCTGGCGTTGCTCCAAAATCGACCAGTTTGAGCTAGGGGTACGTCGCGCACGTTTGGCAGGTACACTGGCTGCCGATAAATAGGCTTTGTCGCGTTTGCGTGAGCGACTCAGTTGTGAATTATTTGGGTGCGAATCATTTGGGTGTGAACTATTTGGGCGTGCACTTGTCTCAGTATAAGCTGATGCTAAAGCAGAAACTGGCGGCTGATAAGGGTGGTCATCGTCTTTTTGCGCTGTGATTGGCGCTACGATAAGTGACTTAGCCGGTGCTGAGTTGGTGTGACTGGCAAGCGATAACTGCTGCAGTTGGGCTTTTTCAAGTTGCTGCTGCTGCGTTAGTTTGTGTGCTTTGGTAGATAGCGCCGTATCTGGTAACTGTTCATGCTCAATTTGGCTGCTTGCTGCAAACGGCAAACGACGTCGTTGGCGGCGGCGCTGTCCATGACTAAAATCGCTACCCATGTCTGCCTCATTATCACGCAACACATCGCTAGTTTGGTAAGCAACGCTGTCGTCCTCAAAACTGGTTTGATTGACAATATTCGCAAAGCGCAAACGTACCGATTCAAGGTCGAACTCATCAATCGCTTGCTGCTGCTGCTTGGCACCTAGGGTTTGAAACCATGCCCACCAATGTCCCATGCCGTTGGTGCTTTCATCATCCAACGTAATCGCTGCGCCATGCTGTTTGGCAAGCGCTTGGTTTTTGGCTTCCACTTGCTCACGCATCATCAAAAAGTCATAGGCAGCCCGAAAACGTGGGTTTTCAAACAGCTTTTGCAGATTTTTTTTGCGCGGCTGGGCAAGTCTTGGCTGCATGAGCCAAATATCTTTAATAAACTGCTCGGCAAACTTGGGCATGGCCGTGTGCTGGCGCTGCTTATCCAACACTTTATTGGCGGCTTGGTTTTGCGCGTCGCTAAACGGTGTATTCTTTTTAAACTTATCCAATAAATATAGATAATTTTCCCACAAAATAGTCGCATAAAAGAATGCAGGGTTAATGCTTTTACCACTACCTATGCGCCTATCGGTATTTATGGTGACTTGGTTGAGTAGCGGTGTCACGGTTGTCGGTGGGTAAAACAACAATTGAGAAAACGCACCATAATCAAATAGCAGTGGTAACATCGGCACCAAGTAGCCGCCTGTGAACATTTTTTGCGTTTCATCGTACAAGCGGTGAGGGGATACTTGCGCCAATAATGCCCAGTTTTGCGCGTTGAATTGTTGGTTTAATGCATTGTCAAAATCAAACTGCAATTTTGCTTTAAAACGCAGCGCTCGTAGTAGACGTACAGGGTCTTCTTCCACCCGTTTTTGGGTGTCTCCGAGCAGACGGATGGTGCGGTTTTCAACATCTTTTAGCCCACCACAAAAATCATAAACGATATCGTCAAATGGCTGATAGTACAGGGCATTGATACTAAAATCGCGGCGCACCACATCTTGATAGATATCACCCCACACATTGTCACGCATGATCATGCCGTCTTCGGTGACATGATTGTTGTCCTTAGGCGGCGCGCGAAAGGTGGCAACTTCAATCATATCGCGACCCGAATACACATGACACAGCTGAAAACGCCGTCCGATGATGCGGCAGCGTTTGCCAAATACTTCTTTGATTTGGTTGGGGGTGGCGTTGGTCACAGCATCAAAGTCTTTGGGCTTTAAGCCTAACAAGGCATCACGCACCCCACCACCGACGATGTAGGCTTCAAAACCCGCCTGCGTCAGTGTGCTAATCACTTCTTTGATGGAGTTGGGTAAATCAGCTTTGTTTAAGCCCAGTTTTTTGGCATCACGGCGAGCCGACTGTCTATCTAAAACATAATCGGTTGCGGTATTGCCAGCAGCGGTTGCCGTGCTAGGTGATTTGCGAGTTTTTTTTGCCATGTATAGTAACCAAAATCCATGAAAACGGCAGAAATTTATTAGCGGTTAGTGTACCAAATTTCTGCCTAACTAGGGATATTAATTCACGGTTACAAAAAATCCAGTGAGCAAAAAATATTGTCTACTAATTGATTATTGGTAGTGCGTTAACGCTACCGGATGAGATGGTTTGGTGGCTAGTACAGAATGTATAAAATAAGAATAGGCTTGCGATGATTGCCAATGCTTTGCTATCACTATTGGGTGGTAATGCGGTGGCGATTTTTATCGACAGTCGCTTTGCCGATACCTTTGACGTTGGCTAGGTCATCTGCCGTGGCAAACGGCGCTATCATTTGCCGGTATAAAATAATTTGCTGGGCTTTTTTGGCGCCGATACCATCAAGCTGTGTAAGCTGTGCTTCACTGGCTGTATTGATATTAATCACTTTGGGTGAATTGGCAAGGTCATTTGCAGAGGATTTTTTGGTATTACCGTTAGTCCCCGTCAAATTTGTCACCGCCAAAAAAGCCTGCTCGGGCGTCAAGGTTGGGGTACATACTTGCGCCTGTGCGGGCATTGCCCACAGGGCTAGAAATAAAATGGCTAGAACTAAAATGGCAAAAGTTGAGCCAAATAATAATCGAAAAATCATTGCTTTAACGGTCAAATCCCTGTTGACTCAGTATACCTTGCCAACGCGTCTGGAACAATAAATCTTGAGCAATAAAAAAGCCAAACGTAGTACAAACTTAGCTAAAAAACTGTTTTACCAAAAAAATGTACACGGCATGTAAACAGGGTATTAGCTGTCAATAATACTAGACCCTAAAACCTAGGTCGTGCTCAAAACCCCTTATATAAGTTTTTCATGCTGTTTTGCCAAATCCCACAAGTTATCCATTTCGGCTAAGCTAGCAGTTTCAGGGGTTTTACCCATTTTGGCGAGCTCATCTTCAATAAAGCCAAAACGAGAGCGAAATTTATGCACGGTGGTCAAAGTCGCTTTTTCGCTATCAATGCCCAATTTGCGGGCAATATTGACTAGGGCAAAAAAACAATCCCCCAGTTCTTTTTCTAGCAGCGCTTTTTGCTCAGGCGTCGGTTTTTGACCATCGATTGGTAAGATTTCTTTGAGCTCTGCCACTTCTTCATCCAATTTGTCCACCGCACCTGACACCACATCCCAATCAAAACCGACTTTATTGGCAGTTTTTTGTAGTTCTTGCGCTTGCATTAACGCTGAGCCTGCCTTGACCGCATCAAGGGTGCGGCGATGGTTTATCAGTTTACCCTGTTTGGCTTTTTCGGCATTTTCCAAGGCTTTGATTTCATCCCAGCGTTTTTTGACATCTTCATCGGTTTTTAGATTTTCTTTGTCGAACACATGCGGGTGACGGCGAATGAGTTTTTGTTGCAAGGTGAAAATCACCTCGCTGATATCAAACTGCTGCTGTTCTTCATATAGACAAGCGTGAAAAACCACTTGTAACAGCACATCGCCAAGCTCACCCTTGATGTCGTCAATGTCACCCGATTGTATGGCTTCGACAAGCTCATAGGTTTCTTCCAGGGCGTAGGGAATGAGGCTGTCGTTGGTTTGTTTTTTATCCCAAGGGCAGTCTTGGCGCAGTCGTGCCATTAAGGCAATGAGGTCAGCAAAATTGGAAGTCGGTTGCATCGTTATCTCTGAAGGGTGATTGATGGTAAATGATGAAAAATTCACAATATAACATTGACCTAGCTATTTTAGCGCATTTGACGTGGCAATCTAAGTCCATTGGTAAGTATTTGCCTTGACAGTCTAGATGCCTAAAATACAGAGGCTGTAAAATAATCGTTGTCATTGCTATGCCATTTTGTCAAACTATAGTGATATTGGCAAAAACTTACCTAATTTATAAATATAAGAAATATCAAGGCTAAAAATACGCGACGGCTTCGCTAATTTTTGCTGCGATTTGTAAGGTTTCATCACCCATGATTACAACCATCTTTGTCATTGGGGCAGGCTATGTCGGTCTGTCCAATGCGGTACTTTTAGCCCAGCCTAAACTCGCTAACCAAGTCACCTTGGTTGATATCGACGCCCAAAAGATTGCCCAATTACAACAGCAAGCGTCGCCGATTGACGATGCGTTGATTGCGCAGTTCTTGGCAACCCAGTCCTTGAATTTAACAGCGCAGTTGGTAAGTGAGGCGGATTTTTCAACCGCAGATTTAGTGATTATCGCCACACCGACCAACTACGATGTCACCACTGGCAAATTCGATACCTCATCGGTGGAAGCCAGTATCCAAACCGTACGCGCTCACAACGCACAAGTGCCGATTGTGATCAAATCGACTGTGCCGATTGGATTTACCGCTGACATGCAGGCACAATTTGATACGCGTATTTTGTTTATGCCGGAGTTTTTGCGGGAAGGCAAAGCGTTATATGACAATCTGCATCCGTCACGTATTATCGTTGGCTGTGATATAAACCATGTGCCAGCGCTGCAAGATGTTTGCCACCAACTAATCACCCAATACCAAACTGCCAGTGAGCAAACCGACACCCCAAGCCAAATCATGCCGCCCACTGAGGCAGAGGCGGTCAAACTATTTGCCAATAGCTACCTTGCCACACGCATTGCATTTTTTAACGAGTTAGATAGCTTTGCCGAAAGCATGGGGCTTGATAGTGAGTCGATTATCACCGGTGTGAGCTTAGACCCGCGGATTGGCATGCATTACAACAACCCATCATTTGGGTATGGTGGCTATTGTCTACCCAAAGATACCCAACAGCTTAAAGCCAATTATGAAGGGATTCCTGCCAATGTGATTCATGCGGTGGTGGATGCCAACAATACCCGCAAACGCTTTATCGCCCGTCAAATTATCGCCAAGCAGCCTAATACCGTGGGGGTGTACCGATTGAGCATGAAAAAAGATGCCGATAACTTTAGAGATTCTGCAATTTTGGACATTATTGAACTGCTCAAACAACATGCCATTGATGTACAAATCTATGAGCCCAGTCTGTCGTCACCGCAGTTTATGGATTGTCCCGTAGTCAATGATTTAGCGAGCTTTTTACAAACCAGCGATGTGATTGTCGCGAACCGATTACATCCCGAATTAGCGCACGTCGAGGCAAAAGTGTATAGCCGCGATGTGTTTGGTGATAGTTGATTATTGCTAGTAAATAACTGATAGTGAATAATTAACAGTTAATTGAATGACATTCTTAATTCTTAATCCCATGAGCCACGTATATGAATGATTTTTCTCCCATCACAATTTCGTCTTTTAAAGCCTATGACATCCGCGGCGAACTCGGTAAAAATCTTGACGAGGACATCGCCTACCGTATCGGACGTGCTTTCGCCCAATTTTTAAGTGCACCGCTATCAAATCAGCAAAAATCAGCGATTGTGATTGGCTGTGACATTCGTCCCAGTAGTGAAGCCCTTAAAAAAGCCACCATACAAGGCATATTAGATGCAGGCATCGATGTGATTGATTTGGGCATGACAGGCACTGAAGAAGTGTATTTTGCCACCAGTCACTATGGCGCGATTGGCGGTATTGAAGTGACCGCCAGTCACAACCCCATCAATTATAACGGGCTAAAATTGGTGCGTGAACAGTCAAAACCCATTAGTGCGGACACCGGCTTGGCAGACATTCAACAAATCGCAGAAAAAGGCGCGTTCAAAGTGGCAGCCAGTAAAGGCGAGTATCAGTTAAAAGAAGATAAAACCGCCTATATCGACCACCTGATAAGCTATATTGACGTCAACGCGTTACGACCTTTGACAGTGGTCGTCAACTGTGGCAACGGTAGTGCCGCACCCACGATTGATTTGCTTGAGCAGCGTCTACAAGCTGCCAACGCGCCTATTAAATTTATCAAAATCAATCATGTGCCTGATGGCAGTTTTCCCAATGGTATTCCCAATCCCATGATTATTGCCAACCGTAAAGTGACGGCAGATAAGCTATTGGCGGAGAAAGCGGACTTAGCGATAGCGTTTGATGGCGATTTTGACCGCTGTTTTTTCTTTGATGAAAACGCTCGATTCTTGGAAGGCACTTATGTAGTGGGGGTGCTTGCCAAAGCTTTCTTGGATAAAAACCCTGCCGAGGCGATTGTCTATGACCCGCGCAATATCTTAAATACCGAAAGCGTCATCGCGGCGGCCGGTGGCAAAGCGACCATCAGTAAGTCAGGGCATTCTTTTATCAAACAAGTCATGCGTGAAAACAATGCAGTGTATGGTGGCGAGATGTCTGCGCATCATTATTTTCGCGATTTTAACTACTGCGATAGTGGCATGATTCCTTGGTTATTAGTGATCGAATTGCTATCAAAATCAGGCAAAACAGAGGCGCCAAAAAAACTGTCGCAACTGGTTGATGAGATGATTGCCGCTTTTCCTATCTCAGGTGAGATTAACTTTAAATTAGACGGTATCACTGCGCCTGCGGTGTTGGCAAAACTTGAAGATAGCTACCAACAATTTGATAGCCAAACGGCGACCCTTGATAAACTCGATGGCTTGTCGGTCAATTTTCCACGCTGGCGCTTTAATGTCCGCGCTTCTAACACCGAGCCACTGATTCGTCTTAATGTCGAAGCAAGCGGTGATAAAACGCTATTGGATGAAAAAACCAAACAGCTAGAAAATTGGATTGTGGCACAGGGCGGCACGCCAGCCGACCACTAGGTTTTATTAACTACCATAAAAAAGCCGCTGCTATAAAAAAAGCCGTTTCAATGCTAATTCATTGAAATGGCTTTTTTACTATTTAAGCTAAAACCATCTAAGATAAAACTATTAATCCTCAGCAAATGGCTGGCGGATTATTTACCACCACGCTCAGCACGGGCTTTATTGATGAGATAGTTAACCACTTGTGGCACTTTACCATCCTCACCCTCAACCACGTATTTGCCATCAACCACAACCGCAGGGACCCCTGATAGTTGGAAGCGCTGCGCCGCATCTTTTGAACGTGCGATACGGGTATTCACCGCAAAAGAATTGTACATGCTGTTAAATTTATTGATATCCACGCCTTTTGATGCGTACCATTGGCCGATAGAGGCTTGGTCAAACAATTTTTGGCGGTCTTTTTGAATGGCATCAAACATCGCTTGGTGGGTTTTGCCTTGATAACCTAATAACTGTGCGGCATAAAAACCGCGCGCGTTTTGTTCCCACACAGGGTTCATCGCAGCTGGCGTCTGCATAAACACCACATCAGCTGGCAATTTTTTTGACCACTGTGCCATGTAAGGTTCTAATTTGTAGCAGTGTGGGCAACCATACCAAAAAAATTCACGAACAATGATTTTATTGCCTTCAATTTTTTCTGGGTTTGCCAGCACCTTATAGTCTTGACCCGCGACAAAATCTGCAGCTTGGGTTGATAAACTGGTCAAGCCGATAGCGGCGGCGATTGCGGTCATTGCTAATTTTTTCATGGTTGCCTCATTAACAGTCAAATCATAGGGTCTAGCACGGCTCATATCTTATAGAAAATCGCTTGCTAGTAGGGCTCAAAATACGAAAATACCTGCGCGTTATACTATCATAAATTAAGGACGTGCCTAAGTGTAATACTTTGTAAACTAAAAAAAACTACACTGGTGAAAAACATAAGCAATATGTTAATTAAATTTTCTAAATAAAAAAGCATACTTTTTTAAGTTTAATTTATCAGTCATATTTAAAGTTGGAAGGTTATGAGATTATGCAGCAATAAGCTACTTTACCCAACTAATTTATCCTACAATTTTACGCTATCAGCCTGCCACATAAATTCTACAGCGAATGGGCTAAAAACTGTTAGAATAAGGCTATTTTTGATAGCAATTGTGGTTAGCGAGTAACCGCATTTCAAAAAACGCGATAACATGCTATTAAAGTAAAAAGTATCGAATTAAAAAAATAGCGAAGTAAAAATCAAACGGAACTATCATCATGACACAACCGAATCTACAGCAAAACGTCGACTTACAAGAAGTACAAAAATTCACCGACCTTGCCAATGAATGGTGGGACAAATCAGGTGCGTTTGCCACCTTGCACCAAATCAATCCGCTACGCTTAAACTGGATTGAACAGCAAACCATCGCCCGCCAGCAATCAGGCTTAACGGGCAAAAAAGTGTTAGATGTCGGCTGTGGTGGTGGTATTTTGTCACATAGCATGGCAGTGCGCGGTGCCACGGTGACGGGTATTGATTTGGGAGAAGCCAACATCAAGGCAGCACAAATCCACGCCGAGCAAACTAGCCAAGCGATTGATTTTGCTTGTGTTGCTGTAGAAGATTTTGCCAAAGCGCACGCTGGTGAGTTTGATGTGGTGACTTGTATGGAAATGCTTGAGCACGTGCCAGACCCGCAGTCAATTATCAATGCTTGTTTTACCCTGCTCAAACCCAATGGCGTATTGGTACTATCGACCATCAATCGCAACCCAAAATCCTACCTGTTTGCGGTGATTGGCGCTGAATACTTATTACGCTTGTTGCCACGCGGCACACATGATTATGAAAAATTCATCACCCCAGCCGAGCTAGATCGCTTTGCTCAGCGGGCAGGCTGCAAACGTCAAGATTTAATTGGCTTACATTACAATCCCCTTATCAAGCACTATTGGCTGGCACAAAATGTTGACGTTAACTACATGATGGCAGTCTACAAACCTCAGTAGTTGGCTTTACTAAAATATTAATCGTTGATTTGAGCAAAAAATGACTGAAAAATGCCAAGCAGTTTTATTTGACCTTGATGGTACCTTGATTGATACAGCACCTGATTTTATCCGTATTATCAAGGTGATGTGCGCTAGACATCAGCACCCAGCGCCCAGTGATATCGCCATTCGCGAGCAAGTTTCTGCAGGCGCCAGAGCCATGGTCAAGCTGATGTTTGGCGAGCTTGCCAATGTGACTGAGGATGACCCAACCTTGTTGGCTTATCGGCAAGAGTTTTTGGACACCTATGAGGCCGATATCTGTGTTGATAGTCGCTTGTTTGATGGACTGGATTCGCTGCTAAAAAACTTGGAATCACGTGGTATTGTATGGGGCATTGTGACCAATAAGCCGCGTTACTTGGCAGAAAATTTATTAGAGAGACTTCAGCTAACTGAGCGCTGTGGTGTATTGGTATGCCCTGATGATGTCAAACACACCAAACCTGACCCAGAGCCCATGTATTTGGCAGTAGCGCGTTTGAATGAACAACTCAGGGGTCAGCTACAGCCTGAAAATTGTGTATATGTTGGTGACCATATTCGTGACATTCAAGCGGGCAATGCGGCGAATATGCGCACGATTTTGGCAGCTTATGGCTACATTCCCCCTGAAGACCAAGCGGATTTGGGCAGTTGGGGCGCGGATAACATAATCCATAGCGTCGCTGAATTGACCGCTTTGCTTAGCGATTGGACGGATGCTTGAGTGGATACCTGAACAAGCAACTAGGCGGTTGATGCATAGACACGGTGTTAACAATTTGCCCGATTTTTAGGAAATTTTTTAGCAAGCTTTTGAGAAAAATTTTGAGGAAACTATGACTTTAGCAACGCATGATGATATCCGTAACTTTATCCCACCTACCGATTGTCTAAAAGGTAAAAATATTTTGGTCACAGGGGCAGGTGATGGCATCGGCAAAGCAGCAGCGCTAAGCTATGCAAAGTATGGCGCGACTGTGCTACTACTTGGCAAAACCGCGAGCAAGCTTGAAGCCGTGTATGACCTAATTGAAGCAGAAGGCGGTGCACAGCCTGCTATGCTACTGATGAATTTAGAGAGCGCCAGCTACACAGAAATGCAGCAATTGGCGATTTTGATTGAGCGTGAAGTCGGGCATTTGGACGGTGTTTTACACAATGCAGGGTTACTCGGTGTATTGACCCCACTTGAGATGTATGACCCGATTATTTTTGAGCAAGTGATGAAAGTCAATTTTAATGCCACCTTTACCCTTACCCAAGCTTTGCTACCGCTACTCAAATCTGCGCAAAGTGGCTCAGTGGTGTTTACCTCTAGCAGTGTCGGCAGCCGTCCACGCGCGTTTTGGGGGGCATATGCGCTGTCAAAATTGGCGGTAGAAGGGATGAGCGATATTTTCACCCAAGAAACCCAAAAAACCACCACCCTGCGCTTTAACTGCATCAATCCCGGTGCCACGCGTACCCAAATGCGAGCTGCTGCTTATCCAAGCGAAAACCCCAACACCTTGCTTGCGCCCGAAGACTTGATGAGTGCGTATGTTGCCTTGATGACTGATGAAGCGGCAGGTATCAAAGGTCAGGTGATTGATTTACAGCCACAATAAAATGGCGCGATAACGGCGTTAATACGCTATTGAAATTTGATAAAACCACTACCATATTATGGTTAACCTATTAAAATATAAGGAAAAATATGGCAAGTGGTTGGGCTGCAGATGGCGCAGAAAACGAACAAATTGAAGCAACTATTAATGATGCGATTGAACGGGCAAAACGGGCATTGCCACAGGGTGAGAGCCTAACTCATTGTGAGGAGTGCGATGCGCCGATTCCCGAAGCACGGCGTCTTGCGATGCCTGGGGTGCGCTTGTGCGTGCGTTGTCAACAATCGCTAGAACAGCATCAGCAAAAAGTTGAGCTATTTAATCGCCGTGGGAGTAAGGATAGTCAATTGCGCTAAGCGTATTGGCTAACGCTGTCGTTCATAACAATGACAGCTTATAACAATTTTTCAAGCGGTAGGTGCGATAGCATCCATACTAGCGTACGCTGCCAAGCCTTGGTTTGAGGCTCTTCATCATACGTGACGATTTGACCGTTCTCGAGCGTTGACCACTGAATATTGTCATCTTTGAGCGACAAGGTGTAGCTGGTTGTTGGCAAGGCCTGCAAAAATTCATTGCGGATTTTGTTGGCAAGTACAGGGTGGGCGATGGCAACGCCAAGTTCAGTATTGGTCAATGCTGAACGCGGATCAAAGTTGAACGAGCCGATATACACCTTTTCACCATCACTTTCAAACGTTTTGGCATGCAAGCTGGTTGCAGAGCTTCCCGTCAAGTATGAATCACGCAGATTGTCTTTGCTGGCATTGGGCTTTAGTTCATATAGCTTGACCCCAGCTTTTAGTAAGTCTTTGCGGTGTTTGGCATAGCCAGAATGCACGAGCTTGACATCGGTGGCGCTCATGGCATTGGTCAAAATATTCACCGCTACGCCTTTTTTTGCAAGGTTGATAAAATAGTCTTTGCCTCGTTCCGTCGGTACAAAATACGCAGAGATTAAATTGAGTTCACGGCTGATTTTACCTAAGCTTTGGTTGATGTCTAACCCTTGGGTATTGGCTTTGCTGCCCAGTTTGTCAGGATTGTCCGTTAACAGCTGCACGCTTGCCCAGTAGAGCGGCAATTTTTGTTGTTTGATTTGGTTGACAAAGTCGATTGCCACCAAGCGCTTTAGATAGTCGTTTTTCAGCTTTAGCACAGGGTCGAGTTGTTGCGATGCGGGTTTATCAACTTTTTGGGTTTTTGGGGTAAATACTTGGTTTAGGGCGGATGCCTTAGGTTTTTTGACCAAATCGGTGATAAGAAAAGCCAGTTTATGGTTCCAATATTGGTCAAATGCTTGTGACATTTGCGGCACAATATGCCCAACCATCAGCACATCTAGGTCAGAAAATACCATCTCTTGGTTTAAAGAAAAATACTCATCCCCGATATTACGCCCGCCTGTGATGGTGATTTGGCTATCAGCGGTGATAGATTTGTTGTGCATACGATGATTGAGCCGCTCAAAATCGCCCACAAACCCTAGCCAGCGCCACGAGCGAAAACGATTGGGGTTCATCAATCTCACTTCAATATTGGGGTGTTCATTGAGTACCCACAGCGTTGGGTCGAGACCACGGGTATTATTGTCATCTATCAATAATCGCACGCGCACACCGCGCTCTGCCGCTTCTTTGATGGCTTGGAACATCAGATTGCCAGTGATGTCGTTATTCCAAATATAATACTGCACATCTAGCGTTTTCTCTGCGGTGCTAATGAGCAGCATACGTGCGGCAAACGCATCCATACCATCTGGCAAGGGATAAACGCCCGTTTTTTGTGGATTGCTTTTAACCAATTCTGCGATGCCATCGGCCATGCTTTGCGAGCCAAATTGGCGAAAACGGCTGGAGGGCTCATCAGGTGGCATATCGGTTGCCACCGTTTTTTGATTGTCTTTGGTAATGACAGCGGTTTGATACGTGCTGGATTTGCCCGAGTTGGCAGGCAGACGACCCCACCAGGCGATAAAAAACAAAATCGCCATACACATCAAAAACAGGCTGGCTAAAAAAATAAGACGACGTTTGAACAGGGGTCTTAGCATGATGGCACTCACCAAGGTCAATTAAGCCATAGGTTAAATTAGTTAAATTGACGCCCAATAAATTTGACGGTTTCATCCTTGGCTTTTTTGACGGCAAGTTTGCGGTTTTGTCCCAGCAGTAATTTGATTTGCCACAGTTTTTCTTGATACAAGGTTGTCGCGGGCGTGTGATACATGGCATTGATGATGCGTTTGCTCGCCAAGACGGCATCGGGGGAGCGATTACTTAATTCTGTGACCAAATTCTTCGCAACTGCCATCGGTGTATCGCTTAGATGGCTGACCACACCGTAGTCAAAGGCTTGTTGACCGTCAAAAATCCGTGCCGTCATCGCTAACTCCTTGACGATATCGGCGCGTAGCACCCCCATCGCAGACTGGGTCAGTCCCATATCCGGTACCAGTCCCCATTTGGCTTCCATAATGGCAAATTGGCAATCCGCTGTGGCGATACGAATATCGGTCGCCAGCGCCAACTGTAGTCCTGCGCCAAGGCAATGTCCATGCAATACACTGATGACAGGCATCGGTAGTTCTCGCCACACAAGGCACACTTTTTGAAATTTACTTTGGAACGGTTTGATAAGCTCCCAAGCGACCTGTTTTAGATTTTTTGGGTTGTTTAAATCCGCCAAATCAATACCGGTAGAAAAGCTTTTACCTTCACCTGCCAAAATCACCGCCCGCACGTCTGTCCAAGTAGTGAGCAGGTGGGCTAAATCAATGAGTTTATCCATCAACGCAAAACTTAACGCATTGCGCTTGTCAATCCGTGCCAACCAAACAATGACACTATCATCATCACCGCTAAGTTCCAACCGCACATCGGGCGCAAGGTTATCGTTTGCAGCTTTGATACGCTGCGCTAAAGATGAAGCAGTAGCACGCTGAGAAAATGGCAAAAACCCTACACCCGGCAATATTTTCGATACCGACAAAACCGACATACGCATCCTTAAAATTTGACCAATCCAATACACTTAAAAAATGTTGCGAAACGCGAAGATTTGCAATCATTAATCTCACTTTACTGATTTTGTTGGTTAGGCACAAGAGGCGATATCAGACGATACGTTTAAGAAAGGTAACGTGAAATGGCAAGTATGCTAAACCTAGGGGGCATTATGGTGATGGGTATCAAATCATCTTCCAAGTCATGTCGTTTTCTTTGAGCTGGGCATATTTGAGTGCAGGGAATTGACTCAAATCAGCCTGTGCCAAGTTATCGAGCGCTTGTAGCATTTGCTCGTAATAAGGCGCCAAAATGGCAAATTGCGCAGGCGAGCTATTGTTGATATTTAGCAAGCACTTGTCTTCAAGATTTTGGCTGGCTTGGCGGAGCTGTGGTACGCCCGTATAACGACTCGCCCCTAAAATGCGATGCGCCGCGTGGGACAAGGCTTGCCTGTCGTGGCGCTGCCAAGCCTGCTGCAAGTCACTTTTTTCCTGCTCAATCGACTCAATCAGTAGGGTAATTAAATTGGCTGCCAAATCAGGCTTACCTGCTACCCGCATCACCGCATCATCCCAATCAATGACCGCAAGACTTGCTAGTGACTCAGCGCTATGCTGACTGCTGACCGATGGTAGGCTTGGCAAATTAGCGTTGTCATCGGTGGTAGTCGCTGAGGCAGCTAATGGTGTATGAGCAAATACGGCACTCTCTTTGGGGGTTGCAGGTGCAGTACGCAGGTTATTTGCCCCAGATACTATAGACGCTATCGACCGCGCCGAGATGGGTGAGTTGATAGCAGATCTGTCAGAAGCCACATCAGGGGACACGGACGTGCTGTGTTTACCCAACCAGCGTTGCAGGATTTGCAATAACTGGGCTTGACTGATTGGTTTACCCACATAGTCATCAATCCCGGACGCCAATAATTTATCGCGTTCATCCGATAGACTATGCGCAGTCAGTGCAATAATCGGAATATGCTGATGTCCTGCTTGCGTTTCAACCTTACGGATTTGGATGGCGGCTTCACTGCCTGACATTCTTGGCATTTGAATGTCCATAAAAATCAAATCCACGGCGGTATCGCTTTGTGACTGGTGGGTGGTGATGTATTCAATGGCATCAAACCCACTATTAACCGTCACCACATTAATGCTCAGCTCAGCCAATAACGCTTCTAGTACCAACAAATTGGGCAGATGGTCATCCACGGCAAGCACAGTAAAGCCATGCCACTGCGGCAGTGTTGGCTCTTGGCTGCTGGCAGAATTGCTATCGAGCAGCTGATAAAGTTGGCGGCGATCGAGCGGCTGATACAAGGCTTGGGCTTGGTAACGCGACAACAATTCTGGCTCAAGATTGACTTGATAGCCAAATAGTAGCAATTTACCGGCATAATGTAAGCGTACTTGTTTGAGTAGCGACGTGGTATCCTCAGTGGTACCATTGTCCACGATGACCCAATCCCAATGATTGCCTGTTTCTTTGAGCGATTCAAGTAGGCTGGCTAGCGTACTTGCGGTAGTAATGGCAATCGGCAATTCACGCAGCGAGCCTTTTAACACTTGTAAGCTTGCAGGATGGTCAATCCAAACCAAAATATTTAGCGCAGCGATAGCATCAGCCGCCATATAACCGGCATCGGTTTTTGGCGGGACGATGGCGGGTAACTGCCAAATGGGGTCATGGATAAGCAGCCGCTGCTGCTCTTGGTTACTGATGGTCATCGGCAAGGTAAACCAAAACGTCGTGCCTTTGATTTTGTGCGATTGGCTCGCATCACCCGCTTGCTCAGTGGCGTTGTCATAAAAACCAATATTGCCGCCCATCAGATAGGTAAGCTGTTTTGAAATCACCAACCCCAGCCCCGTACCGCCATACTGGCGAGTAATCGAAGGATCGCCTTGCGAAAAACTTTGGAACAGCACTTTTTGATGCTCAGGCGAAATCCCGCGCCCTGTATCTTGCACACTGATATGAATTAAATCATCGATGTCATCATCCAGACTGACCCGCACAATGACCTCGCCATCATCGGTAAATTTGATGGCGTTGTTAACAAGATTGGTCAACACTTGCTTGGTGCGTAACGCATCCCCCACCAGATAATGCGGCACATCGTCATAGAAGAACACCGACAGGCGTAAATCTTTCTCTGCCGCAAGTGGCGATAGCATATCCACCACATCGTAGATACTGGCATACAGGTCAAATTCATGACTATCCAGTACCAGTTTACCGGCTTCAATCTTAGAAAAATCAAGCACGTCATTGACCAGTGCTAATAGGTGCGCTGAAGACTTACGAATCGTTTGCACGTACAAGTCTTGCTCGGCATTTAAGCCGCCATGACGGGATAATAGGTTGATAAACCCATCAATACTGTTAAGTGGGGTGCGTAATTCATGACTGATATTGGCTAAAAATGCCGATTTGGTTTGACTGGCTGAAACCGCGGCATCACGCGCATTGCGAATTGAGATGTTTTGCATTTCCATCTCGTCAAAAGCCAATCGCAAATCATCTTCGGTCTGTTCGGCGTGATTTTTGAGTTCTTGGAAACTTTTATGCAGACGTCTTAAGGTCTTGACCAAATCCTGTTGCAGCTGGTTGATTTCACCACTGGCGTTGATGGTCATCGGTTTATACAGGTTGTTGGCGTTGGTGCGCTGCAAATGTAACCGCATCTCATAAATCGGCGCAATCCAGCGTCTAGCATATATATGGGTGGTCAATAGCAGCAGTAAAATAGTAAAGAGTCCGGTAATCGCTAACGCCAACATCACTTGATATCGAGCCACTTGTAGCGGCTCATTATCAATATTGACAATAAGCCATAAGGTCGGTAGTGGGGCAGTCGCATTGGCGGGCGCGCTTAGTACCAATTTTCGACCAAATAAGCTACTACCCTTGCTATTAAACAGGCTGTTGGATTGGGTGTTGAGCTGCGTTAGCAAATAAGTTTGCTGCGTATTGCTTTGCGCCTCAAGGTGGCGTCCCAAAAAAGGCAACAAGCGTGGATTGGGCTGTTGTGACAAATCACCAAAACTGACCAACACTTTACTTTGTTCGTTGACAATCGCCACGCCTTGCAAGTGTTTGTCGTTGATGGCATTTTGTAGGGCAAATTTCACACTGGCTTGTAGCGCCGCCAACTCTTTGGGCGATAGCTCAGCTTTATTTGCGCTGTGTTTGTTTAAGTTATCTTTATTTAAGCCATCTTTGTTTGAACCATTATCGCTATTAGTCTGAGTGCTAGTTGTAGATAGCGCTTGGTTGATTTTAAGCAGATTCGTCTGCATAGAAGCGGCGACTGGCTGCAGAGTCACCAGCAAATTATCCGCGGTTGATTGCTGAATAGTACGCGCAGCACGGCTGGTATCCGATAACACCAAAAAACCACCCGTCAACGCGAGTGCGCTAATCGGCAAAAACACCAACAGTATCAACTGTCCATAAGCGGTGGAAAAATCCAAGTGAAATCGTTTGCTCACATTGCTAGCCTTGCATCAGCCTAATTTAGGCATCAGATTTTTTATCAGGGTTTTGGGGTATAGCGTTTCATTTTATAGGATTTTAGCCAATTTTGCTTGCGCGGCTAGGGTTTTTGTCGCAAGTAAATTTTTGACAAGTCTATACCCCAGCAAAAAATCCAGATAAAATCAGAAGGGGTAGCGGTGGAAAAATGACTTGCATAATAATCATGATTCGCCACTGACGGGTGATACGAATTTTGCTAAACTACGCGCACAATCCAAAAAATTTACTGTTAAAAAAACTAATCAACGCTAGCTAATCTATAAGCTAGACTAAATGCGTCTGCTCAAAACTCGTATCATCAAAACTTCATGGCCAAAAACTAAGGTTGTCTTATGACCCATAATAATTTCATCACTGAAACCAGCACGCTCAATGACTGCATTGGACATACGCCACTGGTTAAGCTAGCGCGATTTGCACCGCAAACCGACCAAGGCACAGCCACCCTGCTTGCCAAACTTGAAGGCAACAATCCAGCGGGCTCAGTGAAAGACCGCCCTGCGTTTAATATGTTTTATCAAGCGGAACTGCGTGGCACTATCAAGCCAGGCGACACCATCATTGAGGCCACCAGTGGCAATACAGGCATCGCCCTTGCCATGGTCGCAGCAATGCGCGGCTATGCGATGACGCTGATTATGCCTAGCAACTCTACCCAAGAGCGTAAAGACGCGATGGCAGCGTATGGGGCGACATTGATTGAAGTCGATAACATGGAGTCGGCACGTGACCTTGCCCAGCAAATGCAGGCAGAAGGTAAAGGCATCGTACTCGACCAGTTTAACAACCCTGACAACAAACAAGCGCATTATCTGACCACAGGTCCTGAGATTTGGCAGCAAACGAATGGCACGATTACCCACTTTATTAGCTCAATGGGGACCACAGGCACCATCATGGGCGTGTCCAAATACCTAAAAGAGCAAAACCCAAACGTGCAAATTATCGGTTTACAGCCCGCTGAAGGCGCTAATATCGCAGGGATTCGCCGATGGCCAGCCGCCTATTTGCCAAAGATTTTTGAGCCAAGTTTGGTGGATATAGTGATGGACATCGAGCAGCACGATGCGGAAGTGTTTATGCGTAAGCTTGCCCGCGAAGAAGGGCTTTTTGCGGGGGTGTCATCAGGTGGGGCGGCGTGGGCAGCATACCAAATCGCTAAAGAACACCCGGATGCGGTGATTGCATTTATCGTCTGTGACCGTGGCGATCGTTATCTATCAACAGGGTTGTTTGGTGTTAAAGATGACGTTTAATACCCAATAAACTAAAGCAGAAAGCATAAAGCAGAAACTAACAAGGAAGTATTATGGCTACGCCAGCGCCGATTTTAGTATTTGATATCGAAACCATACCCGATGTTGCCACAGGCAAGCGGCTATACCCTGAGTTGGCTGGGTTATCGGATAACGATGCCATGACTAAGCTCATGGCACTGCGTGAGCAGGATGTTGGGCATCCTTTTATGCCCCTGCCTTTGCACCAAATCGCCTGTCTTTCGGTGTTGTGGGTGGCGGGCGGCAAAATGACGCTCAAATCGCTGTCGCTGGCTGACCATAGCGAAGCGCAAATGATTCAAACCTTTTTTAATGCCATCGAAAAAAATCCGTTGTTGGTGAGCTGGAATGGCAAGGGCTTTGATATACCCGTCATGGTGTATCGGGCGTTACAGCATGGTCTAACCGCGCCCAAGCTGTTTAGCCAAACCGGTGAGATGAGATACAACAACTATATCAACCGCTATCATGACCGTCATACCGATTTGATGGTGAAGCTTGCCATGAATAGCACGTCGCAAAAACTTGATGTCGTGGCATCCTTATGCGGCTTTGCAGGCAAGCAAGCGTTGGACGGCTATGATGTGGTGCCTATGGTGCAAGCAGAAGCATGGGATAAGCTCACTACTTATTGTGAAAGTGATGTGCTTAATACTTGGCTGATTTTTTTGCGCTACCAACGACTCACGGGACAATTTTCAGCGCAGCAAAGCGAGCAATGGGAGTCCACCACCCGAGACTATCTGCAATCGTTCACCAATCAAGACAATAGCCTGCGCCATGATAAATTTTTGCAAGCGTGGCAACCTGCTAGCAATTTAGCCGCTGACCAACGTGTCACTGATATCGCCATCACCCAGCTATCATCTGATAACCCAACCACCCAAGTAGAATCACCATGAATACGATTTTTCCACCCAGCCAAGTGGTGGCACTGCCCATCCATCAATCTGAGCAAACCTTTCCTGTCCGCCGCGTGTATTGCGTGGGGCGCAACTATGCCGACCACGCCCGAGAAATGGGTAGTGACCCAGACCGTGAGCCGCCATTTTTCTTCTGTAAAGCCGGTGACAGTGAGTCGATTATTGCAGTTCGACCCGATAGCGTTGCCCAATTGCCTTATCCGACTAAAACGCAAGCGCTACATTATGAAGTAGAATTGGTAGTTGCGATTGGCAAAGCGGGCGCTAATGTGAGTGTGGCAGAGGCACATAACTTGATTTTTGGCTATGCCGTGGGGCTCGACATGACGCGCCGCGACTTGCAAAACGTCATGAAGCAAAACGGTCGTCCGTGGGAGATTGGCAAAGCGTTTGACTATTCGGCACCCATTGGCGAAATTTATCCCGTTGCTAGCGTTGCTGAGATACAACAAGCAAATATTTCACTGGCGGTGAATGGCGAGCCCAAACAACAAGGCAATATCAATCAGTTAATCTGGAATGTGGCAGAGACCATTGCCAATTTATCTGAGTTTTTTGAGCTCAAAGCAGGGGATTTGATTTTTACAGGGACGCCAGCGGGCGTCGGTGCGGTGGTCAAAGGCGATACCATCCTCGCGCAAATTGACGGACTGGGTAAAATTGAGTTGCTGGTTGTGTAAAACTTCGAGTATAAAAGATGAAAAAAGGCGCTAATAACAGCGCCTTTTTTATTAAGATGATTAATTTTATTGTTACGTTTGTTATAGCACTTTTTCAATCTGAAAACCCATGTTTTGCATGAGTTCAGCTTTATCAAACGGCGCAAGGCTTGCGCGTGTGTAAGGCTTGTCTTTAAGATAAGTTCTTGCCACGCGCTGTAAGTCATCAAGGCTGACCGCCAAGATTTTGGCACGCATCGCTTGTTGCCAGTCTTTGCCGCGACCGTGTAACTCAGCAAACAGCGCCTTGACCGCTTCACCCGCAGGACTTGCGGGTTTGTCCATGCCTGCCATCAATCCTAAAATCGCTTCTTCAATCCAAGCATCGGTTTTTTCGCCTGTGGTTTGCGCCAGTAACCAATCAATACTGCCCAAAAAATCATCAAACGTGGCTTGGTCACGCGGGTCACGGTAGCTATAAAACTTGAAAGAGCAAGCATTGCTATCATAGCTCGCGCCGCCGCCATACGCCCCGCCTTGCTCACGAATGGTACGATGCAGATAGTTATTGCGTAGCACGCTTGAGAGCACCATCAAGGCAGGGGCATCGGGATGGTTGGTCGGCACGGCAGCAAAGACAAGCGCATGATGAAACACATTGGTTTGCGCAAGCCACGCGATATCGTTACCGTCAGTGGTAATAGGCGATTCGATTAAAGTAGCGGTAGGCTCGTCAACAGGCGCTTGCCAGCTCTCGCTAATTGCTTGCTGCAGCGTCGGTAATACCTCTGCTTCGGCGATGATAAGTGCTTGTTTTGGCAGGGCTTTGATGTAGCGATGTAAATTGGCTAAGCGCTCTCCGAGCTTTTGCCACGCACTGCTATCTTGCTCCGCTTGCTGCAAAAATTCAGTTAAGCTATTTAATGCAGGCAAACCACCGCGTACATATTCAAGACGGGCGATTTTACTGGTGTTACGGCTCGCTGTTTGCATGGCATACGCATGACCTGCATTGGCAAGGCGCGATTGCCAGCCCATTTGTTTTTGGGTCAGTAGCTCTTCCATCCGCGCATATTCGGTAAAAATAGTGTCGTTGAGTACTTCTTTAAGCAGCTCAATCGCTTCAAATTTACGTGACAATGAGCGGGTAGCGACCACCAAGAAGCTATCCATTTTTTCGGGGTTGTCTGGCGATGTGCGCTGGCTGATTCTGACAGTCACACCGCTTGAATGACGTGCTTGCCGCGCTTGAAATGCCAAAGCATCGTGTTTGCGCGTGCCCACTTCGCTGATCAAGCTCAGATACGTTGGTAAATCTGGGTGATTGATGAGCGCTTCATGACCCTCTAGGGGCATAATCACTTGATAATAGTACAGACCGTTGGTGCCTGCTTCATATTCATACAACGTACTTGGCACACCACTTAAAGTGATATCGCGTTTTGTACCTGTTTTAAATTGAATTTGGGCAGGAATATCCGCCAATCCCACTTTGGGTAGCAAATCCACATCATCAGGCGTAGCTTGGCGTTCGGCAAGGGCTTTGGCTTGGCTGATGAGTGCATTACGGGTGTCATCGGTCAGTGCCGCTGCGATGGTGTCAAGTTTGGCTTGCTCATCCTTGGCTTGTTGCTCAGATTTGCTCGCATCAGGGATGAGTGTCAAGCGCACGCGATGCGGATTGTCGAGCAAAAAGCTGCGAATCAAATTGGCGATAAAATCAGGGTTTTGTACTTGCTCACGTAGCCAGTTTAGGTTTTCATCGATATCCCACACATGCATGGGGTCGCCGTCGTGGATAGCAGTACTAAAGCCTTCTAGCATCAAATTTAGACCATATGGCATACTATCGCCACCGATATGACGTTGGTCGATTTCGATTTGGTGCAAAATGGTTTCAATCGCTTCACTGTCCACAGGCTGGTCTGCCACTTGTTTGAGTAAGTCCAAAATCCCTTGCTCAATGGCATCGCCATGCTCAGGCTCAGAGCCACGAACCCCCGCATAAAACACCATCTGATAATGGCTGTCATCCAAGCCCAGTAGCGGCGTCGGGGCAGATGCCAGCGGATGGCTATCAAGATACGCCCGCAGCGGCGAACCTGCATGTTCAACCAATACGCCTTCAAGTAATCGCATAGCCAGACGCTGCTTACCGTCTAAAATCGATGGTAATAACCATGCCATGACGTGATGGGTTTGTTTGGGTTTCACCGTATCGACACTGTAAGTGTCCGTCACGCTGATTGGCGCGGTCAATGGTTTTTCGAGTCGTGAGGCGTGTTTTTGCCCTTTAGCAAACGCTTTGCCTGCCACCGCCAATGCATCCTCGTGGATACGGGCTTGGGTCTCTGCCACAGGGATATTGCCAAAGCTCATCACCACCGCATTGCTTGGGTGATAGTGACTTTGATGAAATTTGACCAAATCAGCATGAGTCAGCTCAGTAATAGCAGCAGGCTCACCGCCAGAATTGTAGTGATAAGTGGTTGTGGGGAATAAATGACGCGCCAGCGTGTGATACAACTGGTCAATCTCGCCACTCATCGCGCCTTTCATTTCATTAAACACAATGCCTTTATACTGCGGTTTGCCATCATCATCAAGCTCCACACGAATCCCTTCTTGGGCAAAATCGAGCGGATTTAAACTTGGGAAAAATGTCGCATCTAAATACACCGACAACAAGTTAAAATAATCTTGACGGTTTTGGGTGGCAAACGGATACGCCGTCCAATCTGCCGCGGTAAACGCATTCATAAACGTATTGAGCGAGCGCTTAATCATGCTAAAAAACGGGTCGCGCACGGGATATTTTTCAGAGCCACATAGACTGGTATGCTCCAAAATATGCGCCTCACCGCGGTCGGTCATCGGCTGGGTGCGAAAGCCAATCATAAAGGCATTTTCATCACTCGGGTGGGCGAGGTGATAATGAATCAACCCAGTGGCGTTATGTTCGCTCACTAGCACATCAAGCGATAACGCATCGATACGCTCATGAGAGCGTAGGGTAAAATCAGGGTGTAGGGTCAAATCTAAAGCAGAGTCGTGAGAAGTTGCGGGCATGAAGTTACCTGTGTGTCATCATAATATTTGTCAGAATTTATCAGCAAAACCAACTGTAAAAACAAACAGAAAGTATAGCAGTTTTGTCGGATTTATTTTTGAGAAATGGGGGTCAAAATCGTTTTATTAAAGAGAAAATGACTTATTGTTATCAAGTAAAGTTTCAATTTTTACAGTAAAATGCTGCTACGGATTTGGACAATAAAGTCTGCTATGATAAACCAGCCTTAGAATAAAAATGGAAAAATCATGCGAAAGCCCATGTTTCAACTATTTGCAAACTATAATCAAAACTTGAATCAAGCAATGATTCAAGCGATGAAACAACTTGATACCGATAGTTTACTTAAAAATCAGCACGCATTTTTTGGCTCAATTTTAGGTACCATGAATCATTTGATGGTAGGGGATTTAATTTGGTTAAATCGTTTCAACCAGTTCTTTAATTTTAAAATTTTACAGATTTTAGCCAATTTTCCAAAACCGACTGCTTTAGATACGTTATTGTTTGACAACTTAACAGCCTATGCAGCTGCAAGAACTGAGCTTGACAATATCATTATAGCTTTGGTGGAAGAAGTGACTGAAAGCCAATTGCAACAGCCAATGATTTATCACAATACCAAAGGACAGACATTTAACCGAGAATTTGGTTTGTTACTCAGTCACTTTTTTAATCACCAAACACACCATCGTGGGCAAACCACAACGCTATTATCTCAACAAGGTGTTGACATTGGTATGACAGATTTTTTAATAGTCATGCCTAATGAACCATCAAGTACATAAAAAAACACCCTAACCAATTTATCTCAAAAAGGAAAAACCACATGGCAAAAATCGTCGCCATCGGCAATGCGTTAGTTGACAGTGAATTTGTCGTCACCGATGCACAGCTTAACGCCACAGGCCTGACCAAAGGTAACATGACCCTAGCCAGTCACAGTGAGCAAGCTGACCTCATCGCCTCGCTCACCACGCAAAACATCACTGCGACCAAACAAGCAGGTGGCGGCTCGGCTGCCAACAGTATCTATGCCGCCGCAAGCCTCGGTAGCGATACTTTTTACGCTTGCCGAGTGGGTGAAGACGAGGCAGGGCGTTTTTATTTGGCGGATTTAAATGCCGCAGGTATCAAGACATCTACCAAGTCATTTGCTGATGGTACCACAGGCAGTTGTATGGTGATGGTGACCCCAGATGGCGAGCGCACCATGCAAACGCATTTGGGTACTTCAGCAGAAATCAGCGAAACCGATATCGACTTTGATGCGCTTAATGATGCTGATTGGTTGTACCTTGAAGGTTATCTTGCTATGTCCCCCTCGGTACAACAGGCGATTGCCCAGCTAAAACAACAAGCCAAAAACAAAGGGGCTAAAATCGCGGTCAGTTTTGCCGACCCTGCTGTGGTCAAATTTGGTCGCGAAGGACTTGATGCCATGCTAGAAGGTGGCGTGGATGCGGTGTTTTGTAACTGTGATGAAGCGCAGCTATTTACCAACCAAACCAGTCATTCGCAAGCCGCAGCAGCGTTATTGTCAGTTGCCAATATGGCAGTGGTGACCAATGGTGCAGCAGGGTCAATCATTGCGGTACGGGACGATGTTTCACGTGAAACAAAATTGATTGACGTGGCATCGCTACCCGTTGACCAAGTGCTAGATACCAATGGGGCAGGCGATAATTTTGCGGGCAGTTTTTTATACGCGCTATCGCATGGTCATGCGTTGGCAGATTGTGGCAAATTAGCCAGTAGCGTCGCAAGCCAAATCATTCAGCAGTTCGGACCCCGTCTCAAACCGGCGCAATACCAAGCGATTTTACAATCAACCTTAACATAGCGCACAGCTAATAAGGCGGATTTTGACAACCTATTTTGACAATCTAATAAAAAAGCCCTAGTTTTAGCTAGGGCTGGTGCTGACAAAGCTAATCAATTAAGCGGTTTCGTTGAACAGCTCACGACCAATCAGCATACGCCGTACCTCGCTAGTACCTGCGCCAATCTCATATAGCTTGGCATCACGCCAAATACGCCCTAGTGGGTACTCGTTGGTATAGCCATTGCCGCCGAAGATTTGGATACCTTCTCCTGCCATCCAAGTGGCTTTTTCCGCTGTCCACAAAATTACGCTGGCGCAGTCTTTACGTACTTGGCGCACATGGTCTGAGCCTAGCCTATCCAAGTTTTTGCCCACGGTGTAAAGAAAGCTGCGTCCTGCCTGTAAGGTGGTGTACATGTCCGCCACTTTACCTTGAATCAACTGGAATTCACCGATGGCTTGACCAAATTGCTTGCGGTCGTGGATGTAGGGAATGACGTTGTCCATCACTGCTTGCATCAGCCCGATAGGACCTGCGGCAAGTACCGCACGCTCGTAGTCCAAGCCACTCATCAATACTTTGACGCCGTTGTTAAGACCGCCCAAGATGTTGTCGCTTGGCACTTCGACATTGTCAAACACCATCTCACCTGTGTGACTGCCGCGCATACCGAGTTTGTCGAGTTTTTGTGCGGTATAAAAGCCTTTCATGCCTTTTTCTACCAAAAACGCGGTGATGCCTTTTGCCCCGAGCTCTGGGTTGGTTTTGGCATACACCACCATCACATCGGCATCCGGTCCATTGGTAATCCACATTTTTGAGCCGTTTAGTACATATACGCCACCTTTGTCTTCGGCACGTAGTTTCATGCTGGTCACGTCTGAGCCTGCACCGGGTTCACTCATGGCTAAGGCACCAATGAATTCACCGCTGATGAGCTTTGGCAAGTATTTTTGTTTTTGGGCTTCTGTACCGTTGCGTTTGATTTGGTTGATACATAAATTGGAGTGCGCGCCATAGCTTAGCGCCACTGAGCCTGATGCGCGGCTGATTTCTTCCATGGCGACCATGTGCGCCACATAGCCCATGTCCACGCCACCGTAAGTTTCGGGTACAGTGATGCCATGCAGTCCAAGCTCACCCATTTTTTGCCACAAGTCCATCGGGAATTGGTCGGTGCGGTCAAGCTCGGCAGCACGTGGGACGATTTCGGCATCGGCAAAGGCTTTGACGGTTTCGCGTAGGGCGTTGATGTCATCGCCAAGTTGGTAATCGAGTCCTAAGTTCATAGTCATTCCTTGTTTATTAACTGACTGTTAAAGATTTACGTTTATTTAAAATCGCTGTTGCCACCTTTGAGCCATTTTGCCTGCCCAAAAACGCGCTAATTTTTTGTCCGACATCGACCAGTTTGTCGAGGTCAATGCCCGTTTCAATACCCATGCCATGTAGCAGATATACCACATCTTCAGTGGCAACATTGCCGGTTGCGCCTTTGGCATACGGACAGCCGCCAAGCCCTGCCACCGAGGTATCAAACTGCCATACACCCATTTGTAATGCCGCTAAGGTATTGCTCAGTGCTTGACCATAGGTGTCATGAAAATGCCCAGAAATATTGTCAATATCAATATAACGCAAGGCAGCATCCAACGCTTTTTGCACCTTGATAGGTGTGCCCACGCCGATGGTATCAGCAATGCCAATATGCTGAGCGCCAATGGCAACGAGCTTTTCTGTCACATAGGCGACTTTATCAGCTGAAATATCCCCTTCATACGGGCAGCCCACGGTACAAGAGATGACACCGCGCACTTTGATGCCATGCGCTTTGGCAGCGTCAGCCACGGGGGCAAAACGCTCAATACTCTCAGCGATGCTACAGTTGATATTTTTTTGGCTAAAAGCTTCACTCGCTGAGCCAAAAATCACCACTTCATAATTGGCAAATTGGTCACGGTGGGCAAGGGCGGCATCAAAGCCTTTCATATTAGGCGTCAGCACCGAATAGACCACGTCATCGCGTTTGCTAATGCCATTTAATACGGTATCATTGTCTGCCATTTGTGGTACCCACTTTGGCGACACAAAGCTAGTGGCTTCAAGCTTGCGCACCCCTGCATCAATCAAGCCATTAATCAACTCGATTTTGACGTCGCTGGGTACGGCTTGCTTTTCGTTTTGTAGTCCGTCTCTTGCGCCCACGTCGATGATTTTGACAAAATTTGGGTAGTTCATGATTGGCTGCCCGTATCAAGTTTTAATAGCTCATCGCCATCGGATACCAAATCCCCTGCTTTGAACAGCAGCTCTGCCACCGTACCATCAGCCGGGGCATTGATGGTATGCTCAATTTTCATGGCTTCAATCACCGCCAAGGCTTGACCTTTTTTCACTTCATCGCCCACATTGACCCGAAACGCCACCACTTGACCTGGCATGGGCGATTTGAGGCTACCGGCATCTTGGGGCTCGATGCCCACATGCGCCATGCTATCCACCAAGGTGATGGTATCGCTGGCATGATTTGAGAACACATATACTTGCTCATTGTGTCGCCATGCCTGCATCTGTTGGCGTTTGCCGGCTGTTTCTCCGTCACTTAGCCATATCGTGAAGGTATCATCGGCAGTGGGCAAATAACGAACATCGCCTTGATAGATGGGCGTGGCAACATCCGCGCCTTGTTTTTCCGCTTTGGCAATGGCGTTAATCGTTAGATGAAATGCTTGCCCCTGAATTTGGCTGATAACAGCCCGCAATGGCTTATCGTGATACACCAAATCAAACGGACGCTCATAGTGGCTATACGCGCGCCATGCGTCAGTTTTGCTAAAGGGGTCGTGGTTTTGGGTTTGCGCTTCTTGGGCAAGCTCTTTGACAATCGCGGTGGCTACCAGCCAAGGTAGCTCACCGCGCTGCTGTCCAAACAGTACGTCTTTTTCACGTTCAATCAATGCAGTATCAAGATTGGCATATTTGAACGAATCTGATTGCACCACGTGACGCAAAAACGCCACGTTGTTTGGCAAACCGACAATACGGGTTTCTGATAAGGCTTTGTCTAGTTTGGCAAGCGCCTGCTCACGGGTTGGCGCATGGACGATGAGTTTGGCAATCATCGAGTCATAGTAAGGACTGATGACATCGCCTTCGCGTACCCCATCATCTATACGCACATCTGACACCCTAAACTCGCTGTGAGTTGGCGTGCGGTAAACGTTTAGCGTACCTGTGGCGGGCAAGAAGTTGTTGTCTGGGTTTTCAGCATTGATACGTGCTTCAATCGCATGACCGTTAATGGTCAAGTCTGCTTGCTGTTTTGGTAACGGCTCGCCGCTAGCAATACGCAGTTGCCACTCGACAAGGTCAGTACCAGTAATCGCCTCGGTGACAGGATGTTCTACTTGCAGGCGCGTATTCATTTCCATAAAGTAGAAATTCATGCCGCCAAATTTATCTTCGGGTGAACACTCACGTTGCTCTACGATAAATTCAACCGTACCCGCCCCCACATAATTGACCGCTTTTGCCGCCGCTATCGCCGCTGCGCCCATCGCCTCCCGCATTGCCACGCTGACATCGGGGGCAGGGGCTTCTTCGAGCACTTTTTGATGGCGGCGCTGTACCGAGCAATCACGCTCAAATAAATACACATAGTTGCCGTGGCTGTCGCCAAAGACTTGAATTTCAATATGGCGGGGACGTAGGGCGTATTTTTCAATCAATACGCTGTCATTGCCAAAGCTGCTAATGGCTTCACGTTGACATGAGCCTAAGGCATCAATAAAATCTTCGGTTTTTTCAACTAACCGCATCCCTTTGCCGCCGCCACCAGAGCTGGCTTTGATTAGCACAGGGTAGCCAATTTTGTCGGCCTCGTTATGTAAAAAATCAGGGTCTTGGTTGGTGCCATGATACCCTGGAATGAGTGGTACATTGGCCGCTTCCATCAAGCGTTTGGACTCGGCTTTAAGACCCATGGCGGTGATGGCAGACGCAGGGGGACCGATAAACACCAAACCCGCATCCACGCACGCTTGGGCAAATTCGTCGTTTTCACTCAAAAACCCATAGCCAGGGTGAATCGCTTGTGCGCCTGTTTGTTTGGCAGCCTCCAAAATGCGCTCCCAACGCAGATAGCTGTCTTTGGGCGCAGAACCGCCTATATAAATGGCTTCATCACACACGGCTACGTGCTTGGCAAAGCGGTCAGCGTCTGAATATACCGCAACGGTACGCACGCCCAGTTTTTTGGCGGTGGCTGCCACGCGGCAAGCAATCTCACCCCGATTGGCTATTAAGATTTTTGAAAACATAATCGTCCCTTTTTATTTTTTCAAGACCGCATCACCGCGAATCTAACTTGGCATACTTATAAAATTTGGCTTATAAAATCCAGCTTTTTACCTCAGTTATTTTACCTGCGTCATTCAAGCCAGCTTGGTTTACGTTTTTGCAAAAATGACTGTACGCCTTCTTTACCTTCATCAGATGCGCGGATATCAGCAATGCCTGCAACGGTATCTTTGATTAACTGCTCATTAATCTCCGCAAATGCCACATCTTGCACCAGTTTTTTACACACTTTAACAGCGTTTGGGCTAGCATTGACCAAGTGTTTGACCAAATTATCAAGGCTTTGTGTAAACTCTTCTTCATCCACCCGCTCATGGATAAAACCGATTTTTTTGGCTTCTTTGGCATCAAATACTTCAGCGGTTAAGAAGTACCGATGCGCGGCTCGTGCACCCATCGCACGAATCACATACGGGCTAATGGTCGCAGGAATCAAGCCAAGTTTGACTTCACTTAAGCAAAAATTGGCGTTTTTAACGCTAATAGCGATATCACAAGCCGCAACCAGACCCATACCACCGGCATACACATCGCCTTGAATGGCAGCGACAGTCGGTTTTGGACAGTGGTAGATGGTGGCTAGCATTTGCGCAAGCTTGCCAGCGTCTGCCAAGTTTTCATCGTGGCTATAATCCGCCATCGCGCGCATCCAGTTTAGGTCTGCACCGGCACAGAAGGCTTTGCCATTGGCAGTCAATACCACCACACGCACTTCGTCTTGCGCAGCGCAAAATTGAAACACATCGGTCAGTTCTTGGATGACATCGTCATTAAAGGCATTGCGTTTGTCTGGGCGATTGAGGGTAATGGTCGCTACGTGCTGGTCAATGTCTAACAGTAGGCTGTCATAAGTCGGTAATTTCATCGTGTTTTTCCTTTTTCTTGTTGGGTAAAGTTGAAGCGTTTTTGATGCTTGCTCAATGGTGATAGAACAACCAACCAAGACTTCCGATTTTACACGCTGAAAATTACATTCTAAATACACCAAAGGTGGTGTCTTCAATCGGTGCGTTATAAGCGGCACTTAAGCCGAGTGCCAATACTTGACGGGTATCGGCTGGGTCAATCACGCCATCATCCCACAGTCTAGCCGAGGCATAATACGGATGACCTTGCTCATCAAATTGCTGACGCACTGGCGCTTTGAACGCTTCTTCGTCCTCGCTAGACCAGTTCTCACCTTTGGCATGGTATTGGCTGCGTTTGACCGTTGCTAATACTGAGGCCGCTTGCTCGCCACCCATCACCGAGATACGCGCATTTGGCCACATCCACAAGAAACGTGGACTGTACGCACGACCACACATACCGTAGTTGCCTGCACCGAATGAGCCGCCGACAATCACAGTAAACTTCGGCACTTTGGCATTGGCAACCGCCATCACCATTTTGGCACCATGACGGGCAATCCCTTCATTTTCGTATTTGCGCCCGACCATAAAGCCTGTGATATTTTGCAAAAACACCAGCGGAATTTTACGTTTGCAGCATAGCTCGATAAAATGGGTGGCTTTTTGCGCTGACTCGCTAAATAAAATACCGTTGTTAGCGATAATACCCACTGGCATACCTTCAATATGGGCAAAACCACACACCAGCGTCGTGCCAAAACGGGCTTTAAACTCATCAAACTCACTGCCATCGACAATGCGAGCGATGATTTCACGGATATCAAACGGCTTACGGGTGTCAGTTGGGATGATACCGTACAATTCTTTGGCGTCGTATTTGGGTGGACGCGGGGTTTTTTGCGCGGTAGCGTGGTGGATAGGCATTTTTTGTTGGTTTAAATTGCCGACGATGTTGCGCGCCAGTGATAACGCGTGTAAATCGTTTTGGGCAAGATGGTCAACCACGCCTGACAGACGGGTATGCACATCGCCACCGCCTAAGTCTTCTGCAGTCACTTCTTCACCTGTGGCAGCTTTGACCAGCGGCGGTCCGCCCAAAAAAATCGTCCCTTGATCTTTGACGATAATCGACTCGTCACTCATGGCGGGTACATAGGCACCACCTGCAGTACAGCTACCCATCACGACGGCGATTTGGGGTATGCCTTCGGCGCTCATATTGGCTTGGTTAAAGAAGATACGACCAAAGTGGTCTTTATCTGGGAATACTTCATCTTGGTTGGGTAAGTTCGCGCCGCCAGAGTCCACCAAATAGATACATGGCAAGCGGTTTTCTCGTGCGATTTCTTGCGCCCGTAAATGTTTTTTGACCGTCATCGGGTAGTAAGTGCCGCCTTTGACGGTGGCATCGTTACACACAATCATACAGTCAATACCAGCGACACGACCAATGCCAGCAATCACGCCTGCGGCAGGGATATCGGCATCATACATGCCATACGCTGCCATCGGTGAGACTTCCAAAAATGGCGTACCGGCATCTAGCAAGCGCTCGACACGTTCACGGGGCAATAACTTACCCCGAGCCACATGTTTGGCGCGGGCAGACGCTGAACCGCCCTGAGCAATGACCGCAAGTTTGGCTTTGAGGTCATCAACGATAGTTTGCATGGCAGCGGCATTGGCTTGAAACTCCGCACCATTTGGGCTTAATTTACTTTGGATAACCGTCATTGTAAATCCTAATTCTGTCAAAGGGTGCAGCTAAATTGCTATCAGATGCCCTCTGTATTTATGTTAAGTTTTTGCTGAAGTTGAAAATTTAGAGTCCTAATTCTTGTGTCATCGCTTCCACGATTTTGAATTTTTGAATTTTACCCGTGACGGTCATTGGGAACTCGTCGACAAACTTCATGTAAGTCGGTACTTTATAGTGTGCGATGTGATCTTTACAAAAATCACGGATGTCTTGTTCGGTTAAGTTGCTGTCTTTTTTGGGGATAATCCAAGCGGCAAGGACTTCACCAAATTTCTTGTCGGGTACGCCCACGATTTGGACGTCACGGATTTTTGGGTGGCGATATAGGTAGTTTTCAATTTCAACAGGGTAAATGTTTTCACCACCGCGAATCACCATATCTTTACTACGTCCGACGATTTTGACATAACCTTCTTCGTCCATGGTTGCCAAGTCACCGGTATACATCCAGCCATCGACAATGGCTTCCGCCGTTTTATTGGTGTCATTCCAATAGCCGAGCATGATTGAGTAACCTTTGGTACACAGCTCACCTGTCTCACCGATGCCAAGCGTTTCGCCCGTTTCTGGGTTGACGATTTTGACTTCTAGGTTTGGCTGTACCAGACCTACGGTTGAGACTTGTTTTTCAAGTGGCGTGTGCTGGTTGGTTTGACAAGATACCGGCGATGTTTCGGTCATGCCATAGGCAATGGTGACTTCTTTCATGTGCATTTGGTCAATCACGCGGCGCATGACCTCAATCGGACAGCTTGAGCCTGCCATGATGCCGGTACGTAAAGTCGATAAGTCATAATTGGCAAAATCTGGGTGGTCAAGCTCGGCGATAAACATGGTCGGTACCCCATGCAGACCTGTACATTGTTCTTTTTGCACGGTTTCAAGTACGGTGATGGGGTCAAAGCCATCGTTGGGATACACAATCGTGCCACCGTGGGTCAAGATGGCAAGGTTGCCCAGTACCATGCCAAAACAGTGGTAAAGCGGGACAGGGATACACAGACGGTCATCGGCAGTGAAGCTCATGGCTTCACCGATGAAATAACCGTTGTTCAAAATATTGCGGTGGGTAAGCGTCGCGCCTTTGGGCGTGCCTGTGGTGCCACTGGTAAATTGGATATTTATCGGGTCATTGGGGTTGAGCTTTTTGGCACGTTCCGCCACTGCCGGATCATCGGCATCGCCTTCAGCAATCCACGCTGAGAATTTTTGCATATAGCTAAAATCTTCAGTGGACTCTGGGCTATCAATCCAGATGACCCGTTTGAGATTGGGTAATTGTACGAGCTCTAAATTTTGGTAGCTTTGGTGACGCGCTTCAGGGGCAAGCTCTTGAAGCATCACCGCATAGTCGCTAGATCTGAAGTGACGCATCAATACCAGCACTTGGCAGTCGACTTTGTTGATGGCGTATTCAAGCTCAAAGATACGATACGCTGGGTTGATGTTGACCAGTATGATACCGGCTTTGGCTGTCGCCAATTGCATGATGACCCATTCAACGTTGTTGTGTGACCAAATACCCACGCGATCACCTTTTTGCAGACCCATACGAATCATGCTGCTTGCTAGCTGATTGACTTTACGCTGTAGCTCGCGGTAGGTGAGACGAATGTTTTGGTGTGCGGAAATTAAGGCGTCTTTATCGGGGTTTTGTTCCACCATCTGATCAAAAAAATCACCAATGGTCAGTTCTATCAGTGGCGTGACCGGTCCTTTATCATAGCTTTGGGTGAGTGGGGCGTTGGCAGATTTCGCACCCATTACGATGCGTGGCAGGGTTAGCACGTCTTTGGTCATGGTAGCATCCTTACTATCGTGTTTTTTAGCGTGTCTTTCTATCAATTTTTTGGGGTGTTTACTAAAGGTATTGACGAAAGCTAGTGAAAACTTCGTGTTTACCTGAGTAAAAATTTTTACCCACTGATTAATACCCAAGTATTCCTTGACTTAAAGTATTGTTCTCACACGCATTTTAATTCATTTTTTTAAAATTTTTACCGTGTTTAACCATCAATATGTGACATATTAATCAATAAATTATGGACTTGTCAATCTAAAACGAGACAATCTTTATCGAAATAAAAATTATCTTTAAGCTAAAAAAATATTCGATACATATTCAATAGGTATTCAATGACACTGAATACCCCTAACCCAGCCACTGATTTGGCTGACCATAAAAAAACCCATCTCACTATGTAAAGATGGGTTCTACACTTAACAGGGTAAAATGGGATAAATTATTTTTCGCTATAGAGTTTGATGCCGGTAGCAAAGGGACATTGTTTTAAGCGAGCGGCTTGTACCATCGCATCTCGTTGTCCCATAGCAATCGATAGATTATGACGGTTGCCGCCATTGATTGAGCCTAAGCCGACACTCACGGTAGGATAAATACCATGGCGATTGCCCGATACACCAATCCCGATACCTGAAGCTTGCAAGCCCGTGCGCTGATTGGCATTGGCATCAATGTATTGATTGACGCGCGTGTATTCATTAGCAAGCGCAACACAGTCATAGCTTTGGTAATTGTTGGCGGATACGTATTCAGGGGTAGGCGTGGTCATACACCCTGTCAAACCTGCCGTGGCGGCCGTCGCTAAAAGTATTGAGCTAGCTAATTTTTTCATTATCCTACTCCCTTATGTTCACTGCTTTAGCCTTAAAATAGGTTGAGCGGCTTAACAAATGCCAATGTCAAAATACCTATATAGGCAATAAAAGCAATCAACATACCTATTTTGGCTTGATTGGGCGTAGTCGTCTGGCGCGTGGCTTTGACAGTCGCCGAAATGGCAACAATGAGTAATACCATCTTGGCAATCAACCAGTGCGGCACTATACCTGCGCCAAACAATGGCATGGCTGTCACCGCGCCTGTTAAAATCACCAAGGCATACATCACGTGGGCGCCGATTTTGGCAGATTTTGGCAAGCCTTGTCCTTTTGGTGCGGTAAATACCAACACGGCTTGCCACAAGAATAAGGCAATTAAAATCAATGCCATCAGCATATGTGCGTGTTTCATACATCAACCTTTTTTATCATAATATAGCGTAAATTAACTCAATGGGTCTGTGGTTTTAGCTTATGTTGACACTCTTTTTTATCATATTACCCTGCGTTTTGTCCTGCGCAATTGGGACTTTCAGGAGATTGCCCAACCGCTTGCCATTCTGCTTGGGTATAAGCATGAATTGAAAACGCGTGAATTTGCCCACCGCCTTGTGACAGTAACGTATGAATGAGTCCATACACCAACTGATGACGCTGTACCAAGCGTTTGCCGGTAAATGCCTCACTGACAATGGTCAGTTTAAAATGGGTTTCTTTGCCCTCAAAATAGCCAGCATGGCGCATTGACTCGTTTTCTAGCTGATAGACACTGGGCTGTAACGTTTGCAAACGCGCTGTCACGGCATCGGCAATCGGGGTAGCAAGTTGACTCATGTCGTCCTCGGTTCACTGATTTTATTCATCAAAAATGGGTAGCCAATGACAAATCCAACTGGTCACCACTTACCGCATTTTAGCTATTTTAGCATAGTTTTAAGGTAGCCTAATCTATCAAATGGGTTTGAGGGGCAAAAATAATCTTGTGTCAATACCGCTCAATTTTTCTCTATGTTTGATGGCTCAGTAGCTTCTATGGCTCACTTGGACCAATATAGCAAGGATAAAATCCCTGCGGCAATTAACGGACCGACCGCCACCCCGCGAAACAATACCACCCCTGCTACTGTGCCAATCATCAACCCCGTGACCACATTGGGGTCAACTTTCATTAAATTCACCCCTCTTGCACCCAGCCAAGTCACCAGCAATCCCACGGCAATAGCCAATAATGAGCGCCAACTGGCAAAAGAGGTCATCAAGGCTTTGCTACTGACTTGTTCGGAAGCGATGGGCGCAATGACGGCAATGGTGAGCAGCAAAATACCTAAGTTGAGTCCATATTGCTGAATATAAGAAAAGATAGGTTGGTTGTGGGGTAAAAATTTGATGATAATCAGCGCAGTCGCACTGACCCAAATCGTGGGATTGTGCACAAAAATACCGCAGCCCAAAATGACGAACAAGACTAGCAAATTAATATCAAGCTGATTCATGAATTTACCCTATAGCGGTGACCAAACGCTTATTATGCCACTGACGATGCCGCTGTGCTGTTGAGATAGTTAAAAAACTTCAATCAATCGGTTTTTTGACAACTTGTTAGGCTTGCTAGATAAATTGATGAGTAGGTCAATTGTTGAGTAAATTGATGCGCAATGGATTATTGTGGATAAGCAAAATTTTAATCGATCCGTTATTTTGATTACCAAATTTGCTCACTAAAAAAGCCAATATCAACTGAATATTGGCTTATAAAATACAAAGTTAAAATTAACGGTAACGGCTTTGTTGGTACAATGGCATCACACGTGGCAATAATGATTGAATGGTGGCGATACGTGTTGAGCTCACCGGGTGAGTACTTAAAAACTGAGGTGGCTCGCCGCGACCACTCGCACTCTGCATTTTACGCCATAGGCTAATTGCTGCATTAGGGTCGTAACCTGCCCGTGCCATCAACTCTAGCCCCATCAAATCAGCTTCCGTTTCTTGGGTACGGCTATGGGGACGTGAAATACCCAAATCCCCAGCTAAGCCTGCTAATTGTGTCTGACCTTGAGATAAACCTAAGACACTCGCGGCAATACCAATCCCTGTCTGGGTCGCCACCTCACGCGATAGACGCTCACGGGTATGCTCACGTAATGCATGCGCCATCTCATGACCCATAATGGCAGCAATCTCAGCATCGGTTAGACTCAAACGATCGATAATACCTGAGTAAAAGACAATTTTACCGCCGGGGAATACGTGCGCATTAAGCTCATTACTTTTAATGACATGCACTTCCCACGGCCATTGTCTTGCATCGCTGCGATAGGCACCTGTCTGTGCAATCAAACGCTGAGAAATTTTCTGTAAACGCGCCAACTGTGCCGGATTGGTATCAAGCAGACCTTTGGCACGGGCAGCGGCAATTTCTTGTTGAAAAGCTTGATTAGAAAGTTGTTGCACTTGTTGGTCGGATACTACCAACAACTGATTACGGTCAACGCCAATCGCGCCCGTGTCAGTAGTGGTTGAGCAACCGGTGGCACCTACTGCAATGACCGATGCCGCCAAACTTGACATCATGAGTTTTTTTGAAATTTTCATCTTATCGTTATCTCCAAAAACAGCAAAAAGGACCAAGAGAAATAGCAAGTTTAAACGCATTATAGCGAAGTCATTAAAAAACAATCTGCTGAGATTTGCAGTAATTGCGTAACGATAGATACGTGGTGTGTTTCATAGTGTGATAAAACAAGCTAATAATTATGGGTAGAAAGGAAAAAATTAATAAGAGAATAAGGAGTCAAAAAAAACTACTTCCCCATGAAACCCAGTAAAAACAGTTAAATTTAAAAAAAACGCATTTTTTTGATTTTTTTTTGCAAAAATGCTTGACGCCGTGTCAAAAATCCTTATAATACGCATCCACAACGACGCAACAAATATTCAACATTGCTAGTTGACCACCTAATGCGGGAATAGCTCAGTTGGTAGAGCACGACCTTGCCAAGGTCGGGGTCGCGAGTTCGAATCTCGTTTCCCGCTCCAAATTCAAGAAAGCCTAACTTAATAGTTAGGCTTTTTTATTGTTTATAAATCCGCCTGTATCAAGGCTTTCAAGCTTTGTGCTCCCTTTTTTACTAAAAATGCTTTGTTAATTTAACTAATCAATTTTTTGCAAAATTTTAGACCGTGACCAAAACGTGACCATTTTGTGACCACGCATTTTTCACCCTTTTTTAAAGTGACCCCGACGTTAAATTTGGGGTTTTAAATGAATTTAATAATCATTTAAGTTAATCTAAGTCGCACATATTTATTAAATAGAACAAAAATTCGTTACGTATGCTCTTCTAAAACCGATTTATCAATCTGACGTCTCAAGAATATAATTAGACAACCTCTATATAGTTTGCTAGCCTAAACCAATGCTTATTAGCCAAATTCCTTTACTATGACCATCAATAACTTGCTTGACGAACTTAATCCTGCCCAGCGCAAAGCTGCCACCACCAACGCTCAAAATACTTTGGTGTTGGCAGGGGCAGGCAGTGGTAAAACTAAGACCATTGTGGCTCGCGCTGCCTATCTAATTGATAAAGGTGTGCCTGCCAATGAAATCCAAATCGTCACCTTTACCCGTCGTGCTGCCAGTGAGATTGTCACCCGTGTCGAAAGTCATTTAGGATTGCAAGCAGAAGGACTGCGCGCGTCCACCTTCCATACCTTTTGTTTAACTATTCTACGTCGCTATTCAAAAGTGTTTGGCTTACAAGGCTTTAACGTCATCGACCGTGATGACCAAGTTATGATGTTCAAGCTACTTCGTGGTAAACTCGAAGACAAACGTAATAGCCAAATCACGTCAACGGGTAAAACCATTACCTTTCAAAACAATCGTCAGCAACCCGTCGGTGAGAAGCTACCAAAGGCTAAAGAACTGGCTGACTTATACTCCTATGCCCGCAATACCCAAACCAAATTTGAAGATGCACTGTATAAGCAGCTACCTGACTATCAGCCAGTGATGGATGAGATAAAACTTATCATGGCAGGCTATCAAAAACAAAAGCAAGAACGTCACTATCTTGATTATGACGATATCCTAGAATATGTCGCTAAATACTTAAATGCTGATGAATGGTTATTAGAACCTGTTCACAATCTTTTCAATAACAAAGCGATGAAAGCAAGATTGGTAAAT